>JBHWQC010000033.1:0-14907 GCA_043425375.1 Atopostipes sp. | reverse complement strand
GCTAGTGGTTCTAAGTTTAGGGCTTCTGCTTTTTCTTTTGACATTAAGATCATAATCGCTGAAGCATCATTAATGGTTGACGAGTTACCAGCTGTTACTGAACCATTTTCTTTGACAAAGGCTGGCCGTAATCTTTCTAATTCATCAATCGTTTGTCCAAAACGTGGACCTTCATCTTGATTAACAAGTACAGGATCGCCTTTTCTTTGCGGAACGGAGATAGGAACAATTTCATCCTCAAATCTGCCCGCTTTAATGGCTTCCTCTGCTCGTCTTTGGCTTTCTAAAGCGAATTGGTCTTGTTCTTCTCGAGAAATACCAAATTTTTCAGCAATATTTTCAGCAGTGACTCCCATATGGTAATCGTAAAAGGCGTCAGACAAACCATCCTCAATCATGGTGTCGATTACTTTTGCATCTCCCATACGAGCGCCCCAGCGGTGGTCTTTTAAGACATATGGCGATTGACTCATATTTTCCGTACCACCCACTGCAACGACCTCATTATCACCCGTCATAATAGATTGCGCACCTAGCATTAAAGATTTAATCCCAGACCCACAGACTTGATTAATCGTGAATGAGGGCACTTCTTTTGGAAGTCCCGCATGCATGGAAACTTGGCGGGCAACATTTTGGCCTAAACCAGCACTAAGTACATTCCCTAAAATGACTTCGTCAAATTCTTTGGGATCAAGACCGATGCGTTCATAAGATTCCTTTAATACAGTTGCGCCTAAATCGACAGCTGAAACATCTTTCAAGCTCCCGCCAAAGGTACCCATCGGCGAGCGAAGCGCTGAAACAATGACTACTTCTTTCATTCTATAAATCCTCCAATGATTTAAATTCTCTCTTTTTTAAAAACAGACGCTACATTCGTTCAAAAGTGTAGTGCGTTTCTACTTATTATTATACGGGCAGCCCGCTTTAAAAGATAGGGTGAGCGGTTTAAATGCGTTTACAATATTTTATGAAAACTATAACGTGATATTATAATAAAAGACTAGAATGATTATTCCGCTTCAACGGTTTGATAAAAGTGATCAATAATGTTATCGTAAACAAATTCTTCTACACTACTGTATTTCTCTTTTAGTGGGCGGCATAATCGAAAATTAAAGGGAATAAACTCTTCAAAATGCTGGACCGTGAATACATCAGGATTTAAAAAAGTATCAACGGGTCGCGGCAGAATAGTTACGATTTCATTATTTCGAGTAGCTTCAATCAGATAATCCCATGAGGAAGACATAAATTGAATTTGATCTTCAAGACCGACTTCTTCTAATTTTCGAGCAACCAATTGGTGGGTCATAAAATTCTTATTAAAGGTTCCTATCGGAAAGCCCTTTAAATCTCTCCAGTGCAAGATTTCTTTATGCGCAATGGGATGATCTTTACTCATAAAAGCCACCATTTCATCAATTTCGATAACATGTTGTTCATATTGTTTCACGTCTAAACTGGTGGGCTCAATTAAAATCGCGATGTCGATTTCACCGGCGATGAGCATCTTTCGCAACTCGTTGCTGCCATTTTCGGTAATTTCCAAATGCACATCAGGGTGGGTAAGGGTTAAATTAGGAAAATAATCCGCAAAGTAGACCCGTAAAATTAAAGAGGGCAAACCAATGCGGATGGTGCCTTTTTGTTTCAAAGACTCTAACCGCACCACTTCTTGCATCTCCTCATGTTGTTCTGTAATGGTGAGCGCAAACTGATAGAGCCGTTCACCAGCAGAGGTCAAGCTGTGCAGACGACCATTTTTTCGATTAAATAACAGAAGATCTTTTTCTTTTTCAAAATTTGAAATAAACTGACTAAGCGCTGGCTGACTAATATGAATTTTTTTAGCCGCCAAGGAGAGGTTGTAATTACATTCCACAATATTTATAAAATAATACAATTGAACAATATCCATTTCCACCATACCTTTTCTATTTAGTCTATTATAAGCTTTTTTCAAAGAAAAATAAACAAGAAGTCAGCGACGGCAAAAGTCGTGACTTCTTGTTTAATATTTTAAGGTTTGGTATGACTAATGATTAAGTACTTAAATTATACAAAAGCACCTTTGCCTGTTATGGCGCGACCAACGATTAAGGCGTTCACTTCATGCGTACCCTCATACGTATAAATTGCTTCTGCATCCGCAAAATGACGGGCCACATCTGTTTCAAGAGTGATTCCATTTCCACCAACGACTTCACGTGCGAGTGAGACATTTTCTCTCATCACTAGAGAGTTATGCATCTTAGCTAATGAAGAATTTGTCATATCAAAGTTTCCTTCTTCTAGCATTTCCGCTAGGCGAACAGAATACCCCATAGCCGCTGTTGTATTTGCTTGCATACGAGCCAATTTTTCTTGTGTGATTTGGAATTGGCTGAGTTTGCGGCCAAATTGCTCTCGGTTTTGAACGTATCCCAACGCAGCAACATAAGCTCCGCCAGTAATACCCGTTGCAATATGAGCCACATCCGCGCGCGTATTGACTAAGATTTTCGCCACGTCGCCGAATCCATTAATGTTTTGCAGGCGGTCAGTTTCTGGCACTTCCACATCTTCTAATGTAATATGCGCATTTTGAATAGCACGCAGGGAAACTTTTTGCGGGATAGGTTTGGCATCGTATCCGGCAGCTCCTTTACGCACCATAAAGGCTTTAATTTTTCCGTCGTCTACGTCACGAGCGAAGACGGGAATGATGTCAGCTGTATCAGCTCCGCCGATCCAGCGTTTTTTACCGTTTAAAATCCACTTATCGCCTTCACGTTTAGCAGAAGTTTCCAAGCCGCCGGCAATATCTGAGCCGTGCGAAGGTTCAGTTAACGCAAATGCTGTTTGCCATTCAAAATTGGCTACTTTAGGTGCAAATTCCTCAATTTGACGTTCGTCCCCACCGATTAAGATGGTATTGTAGCCCAACCCGCCATGTACCGTGTAGAAAGTAGCAACAGATGCATCGAAGCGAGCCAATTCATGGTATAAGAAAAAGTTGTATAACTGGCTAGGTTTTTTCTTATCTTCGCGTCCTTCAAATAGTTTCGGGTTGTTCATAATACCCGCTTCTGCTAGTTTATAGAATTCTTCAAAGGGGAATGTGGCTGCTTCCCAGTGGTCATTTATAACTGGGCGCAATTCCTTTTCGATAATCTCACGAGTGTGCTGCAATACTTCGACTTCGCCTTCCGTTAGGCCAAGTCCATATTGGAACATATCTTCTGGGTATAACTCTTTTAAAATCTCTTCTTTCTTACTACTCATCAGTAAAATCCTCCTAATAAATTAATTGCTTTTTGAACGAATAAAGCTGTAAACGCTTCCTACAAATATATTGTATAGCGGATGTTTTACAATTACCACTTACTAAAAATTAATAGTTTTATAAGTTTAACTTATAGAGCGTTCTGAATGAAATTCATGTTATTATAGTAAGCAACGGCTTCAAAGTGAGGGAGAAGGTACAGCTCTAGTTTTTACGCATTTACTGGAGAGGGATTTGGAATTGTCTGGACAATTTCATGCGGTGTCTATTCTCATGTCCATTCTCTTTATCCGCAGTTATCTAAGGGTTTTGGAGATTTAATTTTAGAATATGGTAAAATAATGAGGGAGAGGAGGGTTTCGGATGAAAAAAGATTTGTTGTATGTCGATGGGTATAATATGATCGGCGCTTGGCCTCATTTGCAAAAACTGCAAAGAGAAAATGATCTGGTGGCAGCACGAGAATCTTTGCTTCATGACTTAAGCGAATATGCGAAGTATGAAAATGTAGAAGTGCGTGTTGTTTTTGATGCGCATTTTGTGCCGGGCATCCAACAAGTGTATGATCGGTATCACTTAACTGTTATCTTTACAAAAGAAGAGGAAACAGCAGATAGTTATATTGAAAAAGCTGTCGGCGAAGAGAATCTTTTTACGACAAACGTCGTTGTCGCTACTTCAGATTTAGCGGAACAATGGCTTGTTTTTCAGCGAGGCGCCTCTCGAAAGTCTGCAAGGGATTTATATAAAGAAATTCAGCACACGAGAGAAAACATTCGTTTGGACACTATCGATTACAATATAAAAAATGTCCGCAGAAATACACCGTTTAGCGATGAGCAAGAGACGGCCTTAAAACAGCTAATGAATGAATTAGAAAATAAAAACTAACCCAATACTTGAGAAGTTTCAAACCGCTCTTCCATCCGTCCTCAAAAACAACATTTTTTAATAAAGCGCTTCCTATTTATGCATTTTCGTGTAAAATATGTTTAATAGGTATAATTTGGTCCTATAAAGAAGATAGAGGGTGAAATATTGGTAGAAAGACCAAATATTGATTTACCTGAAATACTTGTTTTATTTTTGCGCTATACCCCTGACGATCTTTATCATGTGCTGTTGGATTTGAGTCAGCCGATTCTCTACAGTGCCATTAATAAATTTTACTTGGAAGGGTATGAAAAGGATGATTTAATTCAAGAAGGTCGTGTGATTATGACGAAAGCGGTAAGTGAGTATGAATTTGAGAGCAGTCTGACCTTTTTGGAGTATTACCAAATGATGCTGATGAATCATCTGCATAAATTATTGAGAAAACAAGAAGCACAAAGAAGGCGGGCGAATAAAAATGCCTATTCACTTGAAGAACTCATAGAGAATTATGGTATACATATCCAAGGAAATGCTGCGGCTGAAACATTTCCTGAAGATGCTGCTCTAGTTAAGGAAGCGTATGTAGAATACACTAACGACCTCTCTGACTTTGAAAGGCTTGTGTATAAGGAATTTTTGACTGGGAAAACACCGGACGAAATCATTGAAGTGTTGAACTTTAACAAAGCCCAAATCCAAGATGCCATACAACGTTGTAAACAAAAGCTAAGCAAGAGGTTACAGTGATTAGTTAAGAGATAGAAGAAAGAAGAAGCCATTTTATACCTATGAGTGTTTTATGCACCTAAGACTTCTTTAGGTGCTCTTTGGATTCACCGAAGAGAATACTTGAGTAATGGTTTTCAAACGAGAAAATAGTTGCTATAATAAAAGTAAATTAACAATAGGGGCTGAGTGTTTTGACAAAAAACAAAAAAACGAACATCACCCATTTAAATCAGTATACAAGCAATAAAACGCTTGACAATATACGGCAGGTGAAACGGAAAAAGTTTGTCCGAATTCGTACAGGAATTATACTCGCATGTGGAATCGTCATGATTGGATTCGCGGGGTTGCCATTAGTCAATAATACACAAAAAACTAATGAAATGAATGAGTTGTATACAGAAGCTGCAACAGATTTTGAAACATTAGAAGAGGAAAGAAAAGCGCTTGAATATCAAGTGGGCTTATTAGAAGATGAAGAGTATGTGGCGAAGTTAGCCCGCAAGGAACTTAATTTGTCTCAAGAACATGAAATCCTCATTAATCTTCCAGAAGAAAGCCGTGCACAAGAAACAACCGATCTAACTGAAGAAGAGAATGACTCGGAATAAATGAAAAAAGCTATGCACACCCAATTGAACGCGTTAGGTAGACATGTTATTTTTAAAAAAAGTGAGAGTAACATGTTATTTGGCTTGAAAACCTATAATTTTCAAAATAATCGTACATATTGCATCAGAACATGTTATAATAGATTCAAATTTATCAAGAGGAGAAATGATTGAATGTCACTTGAAGTTGGCAAAAAGGTAGAAGGTAAGATCACAGGTTTAGCAAAGTTTGGCGCGTTCATCGATTTAGGAAACAATAAGACAGGGTTAGTTCACATCAGTGAAGTGTCTGATAAATTTGTGGAAGATATCAATGATGAATTAAAGGTTGGAGAAATTGTAACGGTTAAAATCCTCTCCATTGGGGACGATGGAAAAATTGCTTTATCTATGCGTGACAAGGAAAAAGAAGCCCAAGAGAAAAAAGAAGCGCAAAAAAGTGCACCAGCTAAAAGACAAAGCAGACCTGCTCAATCTCGACAAAGAAATTCACAAAGTTTCGATTCTTTGATGGATGACTTCTTGAAGGACAGTGAAACACGTCTATCTTCTTTACGGAAGAATACAGAAAATAAACGTGGCGGGCGCGGCGGTCGTCGCGGTTAGTCATTAGTTTAATAATCATTTAAAAAGGCAGGAGCAATCATTCCTGCCTTTTTTCATCACACTTCTTGAAAAGCTAAGGAGAGAGAAAAGTGATTAGAGCTTTTAAAAAAATACTCGATGCACACCAAATGCTTCACCTGAAGAAACAAATACTGGTGGGTGTATCAGGCGGTGTGGATTCCGTTGTTTTGCTCCATTTACTGCGAGAAATTGATGAAGCGAGGCGGCCAGACATCACGGTGGCGCATGTTAACCATCAGCTGCGAGATGAGTCCGATCAAGAGGAAATTTTCGTACGCGAGTTGGCGGCATCTTTCGAGGTGCCCTTTTATTCGTACACATGGAAAAAAACAACCCATCCAACAAGTGGTATTGAAGAGGAGGCTCGAAAGGTCCGCTATCAATTTTTTAAAGAAATAATGGACAGCCAGGGGCCAACGGTTTTGATGACGGCCCATCATCAAGATGATCAAGTAGAAACGGTGATGATGAGGTTAGCGCGCGGCAGTTCCTTAGAACAGTTAACGGGGATTCAATTTATTCAACCTTTTCATCGCGGGCAGCTGATGCGGCCATTATTGCCTTTTTCTAAAGAAAAGTTAGTCGCTTATGCCCGCAAACATCAGATTCGCTATGTCGAAGATGCGACAAACCACTCTCTAGATTATACACGGAACCGCTATAGACATTTAATACTGCCGCTGATTAAAGAAGAGAACGCGCAATTTAATGAACATATCGAGCAGCTGACGAAAGATATTCAAGACCTGCTGGCTGTTTCAAAGCAACCGATTCAAGCGTGTTTCAAGCAGCTGGTCCGCAGGGACGGAGAGGCTCTTGTCTTTGACTATCACCAATTTTTACAACTCGATCCTCCCATGCAACGAGCCTTGTTAAAAGAAATTTTTATGAAACTATACAAAGGGGCCGATGCCTCTTACAAAACCACTTATATTGAAATGGTCCGTTCGTGGTTAATGGATGGAAAAGTAAATACTAGTCTCAGTTTATTGAATGATTTAACGGCACAAAAGGGGTACGAGGATGTTCGATTTGAAAAAGAGAAAAAAGCAGAAGCAAAACAGGCAAATGAGGTTATCACCTTGGAAAAACTGAATGAATGGGTGCCTTTATCTGAAATAGAAGCCATTGGCCTCTTTGCGTATGACGGGCAAGCAGAAGAAGATGAAACGCTTATTTTTGACGCAGATAAAGTACGTTTACCCTTAACCATTCGTCACCGCCAAGCGGGGGATCGGATGCGATACAAAGGGTTAGGCGGGACCAAAAAAATTAAGGATATCTTTATTGATGAAAAAATCCCACCTAAAAAACGCGACCAAGCCTGGTTGGTGGAAGATGCCGATGGACAAATTATTTGGCTTCTTCCTTACCGAAAAATGGATTTGTTAAGTGCGGGGGAACCTGATAAAATAGCCTATGTGCTAAAGTATAAAACCACAAAATGATGTTAGATAATAAGGAGTAAAAAAAGATGGATATGAACCAAAATATTGAACGAACGCTTATTACAGAAGAAGAGATTCAAAAACGAGTGGGTGTAATGGGCCAGCTGATTGGGGAAGAGTATAAAGACAAAAATCCGCTAATTGTAGGAATACTAAAAGGTGCGCTGCCGTTTATGGCCGATTTGATTAAAGCGATGCCTATCTTTTTAGAATATGATATGATGGATGTTTCGAGTTATGGAACGGCTACGAAATCTTCTGGCGAAGTAAAAATCGTCAAAGATTTGGACTCATCCGTTGAAGGCCGTCACGTTTTAATCGTGGAAGATATTATTGACACAGGCCGCACCTTAAAATATTTACAAGAGATGTTTAACGCTCGTCAGGCTGCGTCTGTGAAGATTGTCACGCTACTGGACAAACCGTCGGGACGAGTCACTGGTTTGAATGTCGATTGGAAAGGTTTTGATATCCCAGACGAATTTGTGGTGGGTTATGGTTTGGATTATATTGAAAATTACCGCAATCTTCCTTATATTGGTGTCTTAAAAGAGGAAGTTTACGTGAAATAGCCTTTTTTCTATTTATTATAAAAAAATCAAACAATATTCATAGAGTTACTCTAAATATTGTGATAACATGTTGAAAGACGTTAATTTTATTTAATGTCTTTTTAATTCAGTTTAATCCTAAGTATTTGATGATGATTTAAAAATGAAATTTAATGTAGAGTGATGGAGGAAAAGATGAAGAGAAGAAACTTTTTTAATAGCAGTCTCTTCTATATACTTGTATTTTTGGGAATAATTGGGTTGACTCAACTATTTGCGAATAATGCAGGACCAGAGAGTACAGAAACAGTCAGTACTACTGAGTTCGTTCAATATTTAGAAGATGACCGTGTAGAACGGTTTACGATTCAGCCTACAGGTGGCGTCTATGAAATTACCGGGATTTTTCGTGACGGGGAAGAAATCGAAACAGAGACAGAAACAGAAGAAGAGAACTTACCTATTTTTGGTGGGCTACAAGATTCCACGTCGGAAGGTTTTCAAACACTTGTCTTGATGAACGATTCTGTTGTGAATGAAATTTATGACTATACACGCACAAATGATGTAACGATGCATTCGATTGAAGAAGCGACACCAAGCATTTGGACAAGCTTGCTGGTGACCTTCTTGCCTTTCCTTGTGTTCGGGGGTTTTCTCTTCTATATGATGAGACAAGCTGGACAAGGCGGCGGCGGTGGTGGCGGTGGCGGCCGAGGCGTTATGAACTTCGGGAAGTCACAAGCCAAAGAAGCGGATGCTGAAACAAGTACAGTCCGTTTCGCAGACGTTGCCGGAGCGGATGAAGAAAAACAGGAACTGGTTGAAATTGTTGAATTCTTAAAAGATCCGAGACGATTTAATCAGTTAGGTGCGCGTATACCAGCAGGTGTTCTGTTAGAAGGCCCTCCTGGTACCGGTAAAACTTTGCTAGCGAAAGCAGTGGCCGGTGAGTCTGGCGTACCTTTCTATAGTATTTCAGGTTCCGAATTCGTTGAGATGTTCGTTGGGGTAGGTGCAAGTCGTGTACGTGACCTCTTTGAAAATGCCAAGAAAAACTCGCCGTCAATCATCTTTATTGATGAGATTGATGCGGTGGGTCGACAGCGTGGAGCTGGAATGGGCGGCGGACACGATGAACGTGAACAAACCTTAAACCAGTTACTAACTGAAATGGATGGTTTCGAAGGAAACGAAGGAGTCATTGTCATGGCTGCGACAAACCGTGCCGACGTATTGGACCCGGCGCTATTGCGTCCAGGACGTTTTGACCGCCGAATTCTCGTTGGTCAGCCAGACGTTAAAGGCCGAGAAGCTATCTTGAAGGTACACGCTCGAAATAAACCTTTAGCGGATGAAGTGAACTTGAAACTGATTGCCCGTCAAACGCCAGGTTTCTCTGGTGCCGACTTAGAAAACTTATTAAACGAAGCCGCTTTAATCGCGGCTCGTCGGAACAGTACAATTATTGAGCCGATCGATATGGATGAAGCGCATGATCGAGTGATTGCAGGTCCTGCGAAGAAAGATCGTATTATGAATGAAACCGAACGTAAAATGGTAGCCTATCACGAAGCCGGGCATACGATTGCTGGTTTAGTTTTAAGTGATGCACGCGTCGTGCATAAAGTAACGATCGTACCTCGTGGTCGTGCCGGCGGATATGCGATTATGCTTCCAAAAGAAGACCGCTACTTAATGACGGAAAAAGATATGAGAGAACAAATTGTTGGATTACTGGGTGGTCGCGTGGCTGAAGAAGTCTTCTTTGGCACCCAGTCAAGCGGTGCTTCCAATGACTTCCAGCAAGCCACCTCCTTGGCTCGTTCAATGGTGACAGAATACGGGATGAGTGAAAAACTTGGACCGGTTCAATATGAAGGCGGAAGTGGACAAGTCTTTATGGGCCGCGATTATAACCAAACAAAAGGTTATTCAGAACGCGTGGCTTATGAGATTGACCAAGAAGTCTTGCGCATCATTGAAGAAGCGCATGATGAAGCCACTGAAATTGTCAAAGAACATGGTCGTCAATTGAAATTAATTGCCGAACACCTACTCGAGTATGAAACCTTGAATGAACTGGAAATCAAGAGTCTATTTGAAGACGGTGTAATGCCAGCGCGTGATCCGCAAACAAATGAGTACCCTCGTGAAGAGGATGCGGATGAGAATGAATCCGCTGGAACATCTTATGACGAAATTAAAAAAGCGCATGAAGAGCGAGTTCAGGCAATGGAAGACCAGTTTGAAAAACAAAAATCAGGTCGTGAAACATTGGGCTTGTCGGAAATTGAAGAAAAACAAGATGAAGAAGACATCTTGCCCGAAGAAGAAACAAAAATAGAAAAAGAACCTGAAGAAGTAGATGTAGACGAATTGCGTCGTGAAGTTGAAGAAGAAAAAGACTCCGATGCGGATGAAGACGAGAAAGAAAACAACTAATCTAATTGAAGTGGAGAGAAGAGGGTGCGATGATGTCGCTATCCTCTTTTTTCGCTGATAGTCCACATAAAAATAAAAAGAAATGAGTGAAAAAATGACGAATACCTTAATGAAAGCTCTAGCTTATGAGAATGAAATACGTGTTTATGTCGTGAATGCCACAGAAATGGTGGAAGAAGCAAGGCAACTGCATGGCTCTTGGAACACAGCGACTGCTGCCTTAGGACGAGCTCTTATTGGCTCAACGTTGCTTTCTGCAACTTTAAAGAATGAAGAGGACACATTAACAGTACGTATCCAAGGAGACGGTCCGCTTGGTCATATGGTGATTGATGGGAATATGCATGGTCAAATGAAAGCCTATGTCAATAACCCCGAAGTCGCTTTAGAATTAAATGAAAAGAACAAACTCGATGTTAAAGGAGCAGTAGGGACGAATGGCTTTTTAACCGTAACCAAAGATTTAGGCTTAAAAACACCCTTTGTCGGACAAGTGCCGCTGGTCAGCGGAGAATTAGCGGAAGATTTCACGTATTATATGGCCGTTTCAGAACAAACGCCTTCTTCTTTTGGTCTTTCTGTATTAGTGAATCCAGATGATTCTGTAAGAGCAGCTGGTGGTTTTATGATTCAGGTTTTACCAGGTGTTAGTGATGAGACGCTTGACCGTATCGAAGAAACGCTTAAGACGATGCCGCAAATCTCAGACTTTTTAGACCAAGAAAAAGACTTAGAACAGTTTCTGGCCTTACTAGTTGGTGCAGAAAACTATAAGGTGCTGGAAGAGATGCCCGTTTCTTATCAGTGCGACTGTTCGAAAGAAAGATTTGCGAATGCCATTGTTTCACTTGGAAAAGATGAAATCCAACAAATGATTGAAGAAGATGGTGGAGCAGAAGCTGTCTGTCATTTTTGTCGACGCAAATACCATTATTCGGTTGAAGAATTAGAAGAACTGCAGGCGGCGGCCAATTAAACTTTCAGACCGTGCTGAAATATGATAATATAAAACGTGGAATTCAAGGTGAGCGATTCAAGTATTTCGTCTCAACGAGAAAAAGGGAAGCTAGAAAAGGAGCCGAAACAAGAATGACAAAAGAAAATGACCATTTAGAAGATTTAAACGATCAAATGCTAGTTCGTCGCGAAAAAATGAACGACTTAAAAGAGAAGGGCATCAATCCTTTTGGAGGTCCATTTAAACGGACCCACTATTCGACGGAATTAGTCGAAGCTTATGACCATCTATCAAAAGAGGAATTAAAAGAACAAAAAATCCCAGCGAAAATCAGCGGTCGTTTAATGGCCAAACGCGGCAGTGGAAAAGCGAGCTTTGCGAATTTAAAGGATAACGAAGGCACCATTCAAATTTATGTGCGCTTAGATGCTGTAGGAGAAGAAGAATATGAAGTCTTTAAAGATGCAGACTTAGGCGACTTTATCGGCATCTCGGGTGATCTAATGAAAACCAATACGGGTGAGTTGACAGTGCGTGCAGATGACGTCACCTTCTTGACCAAGGCGCTACGCCCACTACCTGATCAATATTATGGATTAAGCGACGTTGAAACAAGGTATCGTAAACGTTATTTGGATTTAATTACCAATGAAGACAGTATGGAGCGATTCATTAAAAGAAGTAAAATCGTCCAAGAAATTCGCAATTATTTGACGGATAAGGGTTATATTGAAGTGGAAACACCAACCCTTCATAATATCCCAGGAGGTGCAACAGCTCGTCCTTTTACAACACACCATAATGCCTTAGATATGGAGTTATATGTTCGGATTGCGTTAGAGCTTCACTTAAAACGTTTGGTAATCGGCGGTATGGAAAAGGTCTTTGAAATAGGCCGTGTCTTCCGTAATGAAGGTATTGATACGACACATAACCCTGAATTTACAATGCTTGAATTATATACAGCTTATCATGATTATTGGGATGTCATGGATTTAGTGGAAGATTTAATCCAAAATGTAGCCCTAGCTGTGAATGGTTCGACATCCATTACGTATGGAGAGGAACAAATCGAGTTGGGAGGCGAATGGGAACGCCGTCACATGGTCGATTTGATTAAAGACCATACAGGTGTTGACTTCTGGCAGGAAATGACGGACGAAGAAGCTCGCACCCTTGCAAAAGAGCACAATGTTGAAATTGAAGACTACTCAACGGTGGGACATGTCATTAACGAGTTCTTTGAACAATTTGTTGAACATACTTTAAGACAGCCTACTTTTGTGTATGGTCATCCGATTGAAATTTCACCATTAGCCAAGAAAAACGAAGAGGACCCGCGATTTACAGACCGCTTCGAATTCTTTATTGCTGGTCATGAATACGGGAATGCCTTCAGTGAGCTAAATGATCCAATCGATCAGCGCGAACGCTTTGAAGCGCAGCAAACGGAACGTGATCAAGGAAATGACGAAGCGCATGGAATTGATGAAGATTTCGTGGAAGCTTTAGAGTATGGCCTTCCACCAACTGGAGGGCTGGGCATTGGAATTGATCGTTTAGTCATGCTTTTGACAAATACACAATCTATTCGCGATGTTATTTTATTCCCGACCCTAAGAAATTACGATTAAATAGTTGCAAAGCCGATTGTACTTCATTGTATAATCGGTTTTCTTGCTGTATGATATAAAAAAATAAATAATGAAAAGGGGTGAAAAATATGGAGCGTAAGCAAACAAGATGGATGAAATTTTTAGGCGGGAATAATATCATCTATACATTAGTCATACTGTTTCTAATTGGAGCGACCATTTTACTTTACTCACAACTAGATTTTATTCTGCAGCCCATTTTTACAATTCTCTCAGCGGTATTAACACCACTGGTCATTTCATTTATTCTCTTTTATTTACTCGATCCCATCGTTACTTTTTTTGAAAACAAGAAGGTTAAACGAGTATGGGCAATTATTGCTTTATATGCGGTAGTGATTGGTTTGCTCGTATGGCTTGTTATTTGGCTCTTTCCGATACTCCAAGAGCAATTCAATGATCTTATTCAAGCCATTCCGCATTTTTTTAACAATATTGTCGTCTTTGTGAATAATATTGCTTCTACTTTGTCATTGAATCCAGAGCAAAGAGATGTTGTGAATGAAGGCTTAAACTACTTTGAAAATATTGAAACAGATTTTATGAACTTCTTAACGCAAAGTTTTTCAGGTGTAGGCAACATTATTTCGAGGGTAACAAATGTGTTTGTTATTTTATTGATGGTGCCTATTATTTTATTCTTTCTATTAAAGGACGGTTCGTATTTTATTACAGGCTTTATGAAAAAGGTTCCACCAGGAAGTCGGAGAGATATGACTTCTATTCTGCGAGCCATAGACGAACAGGTTGGCAGCTACATTAAGGGGCAAATTCTTGTAGCCATCGTTAATGGTGTGTTGATGTTTATTGGTTTCACGATTATTGATTTAAGTTACAGCGGAGTATTAGCGGTCGCCGGTGGTTTCTTATCCTTTATTCCTTATTTGGGACCAACGTTAACGTTTATTCCGGCTGCGGTAGTGGCTTTAACAGATTCCTTCTTGACACTTGTACTGCTCGCCATCGTATGGGCAGTCGTTCAATTTATTGAAGGAAACTTAGTTGAACCAAACATCATGGGGAAAAACTTGAATGTGCATCCGGTAACTATTATTCTCGTCCTGTTAATTATGGGTGAACTTCTGGGTATAGTCGGAATGATTTTAGGTGTTCCGATTTATGCGATTATTAAAGTGTTTGTTACTTTCTTTTATTGGAAATTCCAAGAGCGGTATAATCGCTATTTTGGAGATAAAGAAGGGATATATATTACGGAAACGTTAGATGAGACTTATCATTTAAATGAAACGGAAGATTAATTCTTCTATATAGAAGATATTTGATTAAAGAGTTGTCAAAAAGACAACTCTTTTTTTAGGTTTCAAATGCTGGCATTAAAGGGTTCCAGTGTAATCTACATAACGAGAATGAAAAAACATTAAAGTTCTTTCGATAAGTCCTTGACGAACATCGAATAACTTGCTATTATATTACTTGTCGCTGATTTGGGACGAGAAACAAAATAAGTCGAGAGACAAACTCAACTCAGAAGGTAAGTTCAAATAAAAGAAAATAGTTCTTGACATTGAATCTTGTCTGACATATAATAAATAAGCTGAAAAGAGCGCTTGCGATTTACTGAGTGCCTTTCGGTTGAATAGATCTTTGAAAACTGAACAAATGAATACAACCAAAATGTGCAGGGGTCTTCTATCAATTAGATAGTTAAGACAACACAAGTTAATTTTGAAACAACAAGTAATGAGTCAATCAAACGACTAACAGAGGTTAGTCAC
>JBHWQC010000032.1:0-3119 GCA_043425375.1 Atopostipes sp. | reverse complement strand
TTGGAAAGGCGTCTTGCACGGTGCCTAAGAAATTGAAATTTTGCCATTTTATTTTTGGCGTATTGGTGATGTAGCCATAGGTATTTGAATCTTTGGTGACATCAATTGGTCCAAAGGAACTGATACCTATTGCCTGTAAGTCTTTTTTATACGGTTTAAAAAATGCTATGACTTGCGACATCGTCTCTTCTGGAGAAACAGTTGGTATAGTCATCTGATCTACAATGTCAAAATCTTCATTTCCCACGGCGCAGACAAATTTCGTCCCGCCTGCTTCGATTGCTCCATACATTTTATTTCTCCTCTTCTTTCACTAAATCCCAATACGTCACTGTTCCTTCTGCATTGGTTCGCAAATCAATCGTGTCTTGCCCTTCTGCTGGGTATACACGCGTGGTTAAGACAAACTCGCCGTCGTTGACAAAAATCTCGATGGACGAAGTATCGACAAAGATTTGCAGCTGTGTTACTTCTTCCACTTTTGTCATCCGCTTTCTACGGCCATAGCCACTCTTGCCGTGTTGCAAGGTCATAATCTCGCCGTCGTATAGGAGTTCCGTGTCCTGGCGCAACATTAAATGAAAGGCACGCGACTCTTCGAGTTTTACGAGTAATTCATACACCTCACCAGCCAAGTCGTCAGCTTCTGCTATTTGCCTTGTCTTTTCATTTCGACGAAGGGTTTGGTATTCAGCTAAGGGGCGCTGATAAATTTTACCATTTTCCACCGATAATTCGCGAGGCAGAGCCAGCGCATGTTGCCAGCCGCGGGCAATCGTGGGATTGGTGTACTCGGGCATGATGTCGCCGATGCCCATCCAACTCCACATAATCCGGCGGCCTTGGTCATCTTCAAAGGTATGCGGCGCGTAAAAATCAAAGCCACGATCGAATTCTTGAAAGGCTGTTTCGGGCTGGAACGTGACTGTGTCCCAATCGGTCTGGCCGATTAGATAACCGGCGGCGTGGGGATTATCGAATTGATATTTCTCCGGTAAAATCCCTTGCGGCGATAAAATCAGCACATCTTCACCGTCTAATTCAAAGAAATCGGGGCACTCCCACATATAACCCTCGTCTTCGTCGCCCTCGAGTAAAGTGCCGTGGTAGATCCATGTGTCTAAATCCGGCGAGTCATACACGAGAATGCTGCCTTTATTGTCGGCTGTCCGCCCGCCCAGCACCATATAATAATGGCCATTTTTTTCTAATAGTTTCGGATCGCGAATGTGATCGCTGAAACCTTCGGGAAAATCGGCATGGGGAATGACCACTTCCCGCTGCTCAATTTCAAAGCCGTCCGGACTGACGACATGGACTACGTTTTGCTCGCGGCCGCTGAAAATATAATCAAAATCGCCTTCGTTTTTCACATTCCCAGTATAGAAAAAATGCAGCTTGCCATCCTTTTCAATTCCGCTGCCGGAATAGACCCCATCGCGGTCAAATTCTTCCGTTGGCGACATAAAAATCGGTTCTTGCTTGAAATGCACCATATCCTTTGAAGTCATGTGTCCCCAATGGGTCGCCCCACCCAGCGGGGTTTCCGGCACGTATTGATAGTAAATATGATACGTGCCGTCTTGTTGAATTGCCCCGTTTGGATCATTCAGCCAGCCCGTTTCTGGCATAATGTGGAAATTTAAACGCCAAGGGTCTTTATCTACTTTGTTTTTCAAATCTTCCTTCATTGTCTTTACCAACCCCTACTCTCTATCCATTCACTAATTTCCAATTTCACCGATAATCTGCTTCCCTTGCGCCCGCACTAAGATAAAACTGACGGCACTCGCGGCTAAAATCACCAGCACATATTGCAGAAGCGCTGCGAAATCGCCCACGTATAAGAGTAAGCCTGGAATAAAGGTAATCCCCATCCCGGTTGCGGCTAGATCAAAGAGGTAGGTAATTAATCCGCCAACGGCTCCGCCCACCATGCCGGAACCAAAAATGCGCAACGATCGCAAATTGACCCCAAAAAGGAGCGGTTCGGTAATCCCAAATAAGGTCGGAATCGCTGATGAAACCATATTGGAACGACGCACTTTGTCTTTCATCATTAAAGCTGTCCCGATGGCCGCACCAAATTGTCCCGCCATACTTGCGGTTCCTAAAGGGTTCAGCATATTTAAGCCCGTATCCGCAATTAAACTGAGCTCGATAATGCCAAGGGAGTGATGCAGTCCGGTGATGACAAGTAGCTGCTGTAAAGCCCCATACAGTGTGTAGCCAATGCCAAATGGCGCGCCGATAAGCGTGACTAAGCCATCAATTACAAAGGTTTCAATCACTTGAATAATCGGCCCTAAAATAAATAAGATAATCGCAATCGTAATCGTTAAAGACAGAAACGGAGTGACAATTAAGTCCATCACTTGCGGCACCCAAGTGCGCAGCCAATTCTCCAGCTTCGCAATCAGCCAACCGGCAATTATTGCTGGGAAAATCGAGCCTTGGTAGCCAAAAATATCAAGACCAAAAATAGAAAGCGGTTGGGCATCTCCGCCGGCAACTGCCCATGCATTCGGCAATTGCGGAGCGACCATCATTAAACCAACAACAATCCCAATAATCGCATTTCCGCCGAATTTTCGCGTGGCGCTATAAGTGATTAATACTGGTAAAAAGGCAAAAGCGGTATCGGTTAAGACTTCAAATAATGCCTGCACATCCGGCGACATTTCAAGTCCCAATTCTATCAGCAGTCCACGGAGTCCCATCAAGAGACCCGTTGTAACTAAGGCTGGGATTAGCGGCACTAAAATATCAGCTAAGACTCGGACCACTCGTTGGACTGGATTGAGATTCGCATACGCATCGTCTTTGACTGATCCTTCTTTACTGGCCGCTTCGCTCCCGCTCATCGCCTGATCGAAATCTTTATGCACCTCGTTGACTTTTCCTGTCCCAAACACAAATTGATGCTGACCAGTCGAGTAAAAATAGCCTTTGACATCGGTCACGGCTTCGGCTGCTTTCTTGTCCACCACACTGTCATCTTTCAAAACTACTCGCAGTCGCGTCGCACAATGTTCGTAGTTTGAAATATTATCTTTTCCCCCAAGAACCTCGAGCAGCTCTTCAACGGTTTTCTCATTCTTCATGGGTCATCCTCCTTT
>JBHWQC010000031.1:0-5417 GCA_043425375.1 Atopostipes sp. | reverse complement strand
TGTCTCTAGCTAAGTTCAAGGCTTTATCTTTGTTTAACTTAGTTTCTTCATCTGTTTCTTCAAAGTTTTCAAAAGTCATCTTGAATAATGACCTATCTACTACTAAGCTTCTTTCCCTTAACCATCTTCTTTTGTGGTTATAAGCCATTTCAGTACCTTGCATCATCAATTCAGCTTCATCTCTGGCGGCCTTTATAGAGGCACAGGTTGGGCAGAAAGGTGTATAGTCTTTATGTTGAACGAGAGATTCATTATGAATGTCACACATTTGTTCAGTTGTTTTAAATAGCTGATTAAGCCGTCTTTCCAATTCACTTAGCGCAGAATCATTTAGTCCAGAAAGCTCCATTCTTCCCAATCCCTTTCTTTAGGTTGATTTTGTCCCATCTTTAGAAAGAGTTGATCATACTGCTTTCTTAGCTTCGCAGGAGACAAGACGTTGTTTTGCCAAAAGTCATCTTGTTGACACCAATCCAAAACTTTAATTAGTTCATCAGTGTCTCTTTTATCTATCTCAACAATCTTTCTAAAGTCATCAGCCCACGTCTGCCAATTAGGTTTTTTCTGCTTAGGGTTTCTTTGTTTTATGTGTTCATATAGCCTAACTGCCAATTTCATATAAGGAGAGTCGTCTCCGTATTTCGCTTTAGCGGAATCGGGACTACTATTTACTTCTTTCTTCTTACTTCTCTCTTCTAACTTCTTACTTCTTACTTCTGTTTCGTTAGCTAACGTCAACCTAACGTTAGGTTGTTCGGTTTGTTCGTACATGTTTTTTAACTCGTCCAAATCATCTGTAAAACCTTGTTTATCAACGTTTACGCCCAACTCTCGTAACTTGTTTCTGTAATAATACTTTTGTTGCCGGATGCGACTTTGCTCTTTAATGCGCGCCATTTTATCTGTTGACTGATGTTTTTCCCAATTCGTTATGCCAATCAATCCGTTGTCACTAATTTCAATCATCCCAAATTGTTCGAGTGTTTGAAGTGCTATGCGAACGATATTGACTTGTTCATCAAATATCGTCGCAAGCATTTCATCTGTAAACATCATGTTTTGGCCCATATAAACCAGCCCGCCGTCATTTGTTTTACCTGCCATACAAAGTAACTGGACCCAGATTACAATTATTTTGTCGCCTTCTGGCATTGTCTTAATCAGTTTTATTTTTTCGTCATCAAACATATTTACGGACAACTTGATCCATTTAACGTCCGACATTTATATCACTCCCGTTTATCGTTCAATTCATTCCCTAAAATTTCATCAATCGACACATTAAAATACTGAGACAATTTCAGTAAGTTACGGCCTGATATGCTATGCTGATCTTTCTCCCACCGACTAACCGATGCTTGTGTGGACTCAATCGCCTCTGCCAAGTCTCTTTGAGATAATCTGTGTTTTCGTCTTAACATGATTATTTTTTTCATTTGGCTTACTCCTCTGCTATATATGTTGGAATTCCTGTCGTTTGTTCAATTTCACTTATAAATAGCCTTTCATCACTGTTTCGATTGCTTAAGTGAATCAGATGAATTTCTTCAGTTTTTGATAAATCGTTTGCTTCAAAGAAGCTGATTAAGTTGTTTAACTCAAAGTGACTTTTTAAAATTCGTTTATACTGTCCTTTGTCGATAAATCCTTGTTCCACATTGTTTAACAAAATATCTATCGAATAGTTGCACTCGATTAAGAAGTGAGTGATCCCGCTAAATTTATATTTGATATAATACGTATCTGTTGCGAATAGCACCTTCTTACCGCTTGGCGTTTGAATAAGAAACCCGGCCGGTTGAGCGGTGTCATGTTGTATTTCAAACAGAATAATGTGCCAACCTTTTACGGTAAATTGCTTTAGATAGTCACACTCCATCACTCTGTAGTTTGCAACGCCTTTGAGTTGCTTGGCCGTCCCTGGTGTGCAATAGATATTAAAGCCGCCGCGTCGATTGTAGTCTTTTGCATACTTTGCATGATCCATATGTTCGTGTGTGATTAAGAGTGCATCAACTTTGCCCCAATTAATTTTCATCTTCTTTGGTTGTATGCCGGCTTCCAGTAGCAAGGTGCTATCTCCATCTTTCAGAAGATAGCTGTTCCCTGCACTACTAGAGCCAAACGATTTAATCTCAATCATATTAATAACCTGGATCTAAATCGTTCATGTTCTTAAACAAAGCACCTTGTTCGTCATTTTCGGTTTTTTCGTTATCTTCATCGGTTGATTCTGGCTTTCCACTTCTTAGTTCTTCGATTTCTTCAGGAGTTAATTCTCTTGCATAGTTTGAACTATCAGAGTTTTGAGATTCAACGTTAAAACTCTCCACTTTGATTGGCTCTTGGTTATCAAAGTCAATCAGTTCTTTATTCGCATTTTCACTGACGTCTCTTCTAACTTGAGTTTCTGTATCTTCGTATTCCGGTTCTTCGTCCGCTAAAATAGCTTGTTGCATTTCAGTGCTTAAAATTCCCCACTTACTTAACATACTTCTTAACACTGTTTTTTGAGCCATCGCATCATAGTTTGTAGCCCAAACCCCTGAAAGTTGTTGCTTGTTTTTGCCTTTTGCATTTTGGATTCGGTGTTGTTCAACTTGTTCTTTTGTCCAGTAAGTTGTCTTTTCAAATCCGTTGAGTAGTCGGAAGTAACCGAAGTACCCAACAACTTCATCATTTTCTTTTCCGTTCGGGTCAAACTCTAATTCTTCTTTAAATGGATCCCAGCTCTTTAATTGTCCTGCATGAACATTCCCGACGTTAATTCTGCTGTATTGGCCACTTCGTTGAGCTAGTTGAATATACCCTTTGTAACCTAGGATAAATTGAGCTTTCTTTTCCCACTGATTCGTTTGTTTATTTTTTGTATTGAAAGGAATCAAGTAAACAAAGCCAAACTGTTTTTCAAGTGGTAGGCTTAGTTGAGCCGCTTGCATAGCGCCTGAGATAATGGACATAGGTTCCGCATCATTAAGCTGTGGGTCATTACTTGCTAGAGTAATTAAACTTGATGCAAATTGTGATGACCGGTCTTTGAGTAAATTTTTTAATTGATTTTGAATAGCAGGGGATTTAAGAAGCCCTTTTAAATTGCTTCCACCGCTGTTATTTGCTACTTGGTTGTTATTTGCCATTTTTATTCTCCTCTTTTTTTATTAAAGTCATTGATTTGGTAGTGGTAGTATTTTCTTTGACTTTCGGTATGCGCTTAATGTTTCTTGGTCATTTAATTTGTGTTTATCTCTTAAAGTCCTCAATTTTTCTTTAAACTCTCTAACTGTTAAGGTTTCATCGTCTAACTCTCTAAATTCTTGCAGTTCCTTTATCGTCAGTTGCTTAACCATTTAAGCCACCTCAACTCTCAAATTCTTGTGATTACTTACAGATAAAGTGATTAGTTGCGTATCGATTTCTAACAAATCATTTACACTTTCAGCGTTGTCTACAAAAACAGGCACATACGCATCGTAGTAGTCCATCAATGCATTGATAATATCCAAACCAGCATTGATTCGCATAGCATTATTTAAACCAGTTGAATAGTTCGCTCCATTTACTGTTACTTCACACGTTTCGTTTAAGCCACCGTTGATTTGTTCCTCAAACAGTTTGAATTTAACCAGTTTAAAACGGTCATTAATCGCGTCTGTGAGTAGATTGACCTTTGTCCGAGTAAACTCTTCAAGTAAGTACAAACGTTGCTCTAGCTGTCCGTATTCGATGCTTAACGTCTGTTCTCGCTCGATTAATTCATTCTTGCGTTCACTTTGTCGTGCATGGAAGTTAATATTGTTTATATGCTCATTCACTTCTGATAGCTCTGTCCTAACCTTTTTAACTTCTTTATTAATTTCTTCAACATCTTCATCAACGGTTGACTGTCCGGAATCAATTTGTTCTTGCAACTCTGCAACTTCATCCATTATTTCTTTTGCTTTTTCTGTTTCGCTAAACGGATTTTGTCCAGCACGAATTTTTCCAATCGCTTTTTCCTGGCTTTTAATATCTTGGCCAAACACCTCTTTGAACTCTTCCTTTTCGCTTAAACGCTTTGTAAGTTCCGTAAGGTTGTCGCCAATAGCTTTATTTTCTTGTTCCAGTTTTTGGATTTTCTCTGATAATTCTTTGCCTTTTTGGACGTTTTCTTTTAAACGCTTCGCTTTGTCTGCATTGAATGCTTCAACTTCTTTTTCATAGTCATTTCGAACTTTTAAAATTTGTTCTTCTGGTAAGTCTTGGCCACAAGTTGGGCAAGTAGTCCGATGTGCATCAAAGCTTTCTTTTTGTTCTTGCTGGATGTCATAAAATTGAGCTCTTAGCTTCTCTTGATCAGCTTCCATCTCATGAACTTCTTCTTTGTTGTTTCTAACTTTGCGCTCTCTATCTTTAATTTCGTATTGCAAGTCTGAAATAGCGTCGTTTTCTCTGCGTAAATTTTCTTCCATGCTTTCCAGTTCATCTTCAAAGCCGCTTAATTCCTCAGCTAGCTCTTCTTGGTGTTCTAGTTCTAACTCTCGATAGTGAGTTCGCAGCTCTGCAATTTGATTTTTTAGCTTAATGGTTGCATCCGAGTTTTTAGCTTCAGCAACGTCTTCTTGTAAATTACCAATTTTATTTTCTAGCTCCGCTTTTTCTTTTAGCAATTCATCTTTATCTAGCTTTGAAATATCTGGCAGTCCTCGTTCCACCTCGTCAATGCGATCCGGCAGAGCTTTAATATCTTTGTTGATTTGCTTCATCTGCTGCTCTGTGAGCTGTTTCAATTCTGCGGCAGGTCTTTCTTCAATCAGCTCTTTTAAAGGCTCTAATTCTGCGTTGCTGTCGATTACATCCGCATCTGTTACGTCTCCTACCATGTCAATCAGTGTCTGTCTACGTTCTTGCCATTTCATCTTTTCTGGAAAATAACTAACGTTTGTTAAGAGTTTGAATAAGTCTTCATCAATCAGTTCAGCTAAAAACTCTTCATATTCTTTTTTCTTAACGGTTAAATCATTAATCTTGTAAACAGTTGTGTGTCCATCAAATAACTCAACGGCACTACCGCGTTTCTTTGTCCACTTTTCAGAAGTCATTCGAGAAAGCGTCTGTTCCTTACCATCAATTTCAACCTCTGCAATCACTTCTGTTTCTAAGTGATTGATTTCATTGCCTTCTTTATCTAGCGGCTTCCAATCAAATGCCGATTGGTCTGCGCTGTTTTTACCGAATAAACACCAGAGGAATGCATCGTATAGACTTGTCTTGCCTGTGGCATTATCTCCGAAAATGTTGATGTCTTGTCCGTCTGCTTCTAATTCATAATTTTTGAAACCCTTAAAATTTCGAATCATCATTTTGTTTAATTTTAATTTCATGATATAATCTCCTTATAAGTTATTTTTCATTCGCTGATTAGGTTGCCGCCTAGTCAG
>JBHWQC010000030.1:0-3241 GCA_043425375.1 Atopostipes sp. | reverse complement strand
CTTCTCTTATGAGAATTTAGGGACAAAACTGCAAGCGGCCTTGACTGAATATTACCGCGTGGATGATTTGGAAAATACAGAAGCGGTGAAACGTGCCGTTGCCCTGCTCTATTTTAAACACGGCAAAATTGACCGGATTGAATCGCATAACGAACATTGGTTGGAGTTGGATGCGGAGCTGCGGGAAGAATTTAACGTGCCCGGCGTGCGTCCCGCTGAATTAAGAAAAACAAAATTCAAATCAGAAATGAAGAAAGTCTTTAAACAAGCTGGTGTGCCGGTGGCGGAAGGTTATGTGGCGAATTCTACAGCCGACATCCGTGAAAGTGTCGAGACGCTGGCCTTGCCCGTGGTCGCCAAACCAGATAATGGGGTGGGCTCCGCAGCGACTTATATGCTTCGCAATGAAGAAGATGTGAACCGATTTATCGAGCGCTTTGATGAACGTGTGCCCTATTTTATTGAAAAAGCGATTGAAAGTCGTCGTTTAGGGACATACGATGGCCTGTTGGATAGTGACGGAAATATTGTGTTTGAAACCAGTCTGATTTATAATCAGCCTACACTCGAGTTTATGGATGGAGAAACAGATGTCGCTTATTATATTCAAAAGGAATTGGATCCTAAATTAATTGCGTATGGTCAAAACATTGCAAAAGCTTTTGGAATGAAAGAACGTTTCTTTCATATAGAATTTTTCAAAATGCCGGATGGTGATTATATTGCGTTGGAATATAATAATCGCTTGGCTGGAAATTATGCGGTGGACTTATACAACATTGCGCATTCCATTGATTTATTTCAGGAATACGCTAATATTGTGACAAGGCAGCCTTTTCACGGAAATCCAAATGCGGACAAGCAGTTTTGTATGGGGACTACGCATCGAGATCTGTATACGTATGCGCATGATGCTGAAGCCATTCGTGCCCGTTTTGGCGACCGCGTAAAAATAAGCGAGCGGATGCCGGAAGCTTTTGCAGAGTTGATGGGTGATACTTTTTATGCGATTACCGCGGATACAGAAGAGGAACTGGATGACGTCATTGAGTTTGTACACAAACGAACAGATTAAAGGAGGCTTTTAAGATGCATGTTGAATTTTTAAGTCATTGGAGTGGTGAGCTGGGACGTGAAATGCCCTTGAACCGCTATGGCCATGATGGAATGCCGATTGTCGTTTTCCCAAGTTCTGGCGGTAGTCACTCGGAATATGCTGACTTTGGAATGATTGACGCTTGCCAGGAATTCATTCAAGCTGGGAAGGTTCAATTTTTTACTTTAGCAACAAATGATTATGACAGCTGGCTGAATCATTCAAAAGACCCCCATCATCGTGCTTTGGCCCACGAAGCGTACGAAAAATATGTCATTCATGAGGCGGTACCCTTTATCAAACACAAAACGTGGCGTAATGGGCAAATGATGACCACTGGCTGCAGCATGGGCGCTTATCATGCATTAAATTTCTTGCTCAAGCATCCAGATGTGTTTCAAAAAACTGTTGCTTTAAGTGGTGTGTATGATGCCCGCTTCTTTGTGGGTGAGTATAATGGCGATGAGTTGATTTACCAAAATTCACCGGCGGATTATATTTGGAAGTTGGACGATCCGTGGTTTATCGATCAAATCCGCACAGCGGATATTGTTATTTGTACCGGTTTAGGCGCTTGGGAACAAGATGGCCTGCCGTCTTATTACACATTGAAAGAAGCTTTTGCGGAGAAAGAAATTGATGCCTGGTTTGACGAATGGGGCTATGACGTTTCCCATGACTGGCAATGGTGGCGCCAGCAAATGCCATATTATTTGCACCAGATTTTTCACTAAATTAAGTAAAGGATGGATAAAATGAAATTAACAGGTTATGTAGGAGAGACTTCAAAGACGTATATGACAATTGACGGCTTTGATTATGTAGCGGACCGCTCGAAGGATAAAGGCGGCGAAGATTCCGGGACAAGCCCTCATGGTTTCTTGTTAGGTTCTATTGCGGCTTGTAAAATGATGGTGGCCGAAAGCTTTTTACGAGCGAATGAGCTTGACTTTGAAAAGATCGAAGTGGATGCTGAAAGTGAAATGCATGGCGGCCGCCGCAATGAAACCATTGATATTGTGGTGAATATGCGAGTGATTGACGCTAAATTAACTGAGAAAGACAAAAAACATTTAAATCAATTTGTAGATGGTGCCTGCTCGATGGCGAATATTTTAACCGCCGGCGGCAAGAATTCTGTAAAAACAAATATATTAGTTGAATAAGTTTGATCATTATAATACAAAACCAGACCCGTTTCTCAAGTGGTCTGGTTTTTCAAGTTAAAATTTAACCGTCAAAATTGGCGGGTTATGACGGATATATTTTATTTGCCCGTCAAATTTAATTTTTTTGACGGATATTTATTCTAAAAGTAAAACATCTAAGATTTATATGAACGCAAGAGAGGGCTCACGTTCATATAAATTCTTTATGTTAACGTGAGAAAGTCAATTTTTCAGACAGTCAAAAGGAAGGCAGATTTCTCTCCGCCTTCCCTGCTCTTACCCTTTTAAATTATAAATCGGCCGAATATACTCTAACACTTCAATTGTCGACTTCGCGAGCTCTAATATTTTCCGCTGTTCGTTGTAAGCCGTGGGGGCTTCGTCTAAAGTCTGTTTAGATACCGAAGTCGAATACACATCGGCCATCATTTTTTGATACTCCGGCAACGGGATGCGCTTTTTGGCTTGCGTACGCGACATCGTCCGACCGGCGCCATGGGGTGCGGAATAGTTCCAGTCTGGATTGCCTTTTCCTTTGGCGATGACGGAACCGTCGCGTGCGTTAAACGGAATCACGAGCTTCTCGCCTTCTTGAGCAGAAATCGCACCTTTGCGGGCAATCTTTGTCTCCATATCGATATAGTTATGCACGGAGTCAAATTGGTCGCGCTTCTCTAAGCCGTTCGCTCTCAAAATATTGTCAGCCATGGCTCTTCGATTCTGTAAGGCGTACTTTTGCGCCAGCGCTAAATCATGGAGGTACTGCTCATACAAGTCACCGTCTAAATATCCTTCGCCTTTATTTTTATACGGATGCTGTGCATCCGCTAAGTCCTGATAAATGGAAGCCACTGTATGTCCTACATTTCGACTGCCGGAGTGAATCAGTAAATATACTTTACCGGAATCCGTCGCCTCGAGGCTTACAAAATGGTTGCCGCCGCCTAAAGATCCGATCGATTCGTAAAAGGTGTCG
>JBHWQC010000029.1:0-6884 GCA_043425375.1 Atopostipes sp. | reverse complement strand
CAAGTCGGTGAATCCCATCAAGCCCACTTTATTTCTCAAGCCCATTTCATTTTGTTGGCAGCGATTGCCCGCGAAACAGAAACGATCAAATTATCCTCCGGTGTCACCACACTCAGCGTCTTAGATCCCGTGCGTGTCTTTGAAGATGCTGCGACGATTGATTTACTATCCGGCGGCCGAATGGAAATTATTGCCGGACGTGCTTCGCGAATCGGCTCTTTTGAGTTATTTGGATACGATCATCGAGACTATGAAGAATTGTTTGAAGAAAAACTTGAACTGCTTTTAACATTGAACCAAAACGAAGTTGTCAATTGGTCAGGAAAATTCCGCCCCAAATTAAAAGAGGCTCTTATTCTTCCAAGACCTGAAAATAAACAAAAAGGCCTCCCTATTTGGCGCGGCGTCGGAAATTCTCAAGCTTCAGCGATAAAAGCGGGCCGTTTAGGGGTGCCGCTGTACCAAGCCCATTTAGTGGGAGCTGCTCAAACTTATCAGCACCGCATCCGCCACTACAAAGAGGCGGGTTATGAAGCCGGCTTTACCGATGAAGAGTTGCCGGTGGGAACGGGCGGGATTTTGCACTTAGCAGAAACGACTGAAGAAGCCTTTAAAACAGGGTATCCGAGTTTCAACGCTGGTTTTCGCCTCACTAACGGCCAAGATTTTCCAAAAAGAGCTTTTGCCCAAGGCAGAAGTTCAAAGAGTGTGGCGTTAGTTGGAAGCCCAGAATTAATCACGAAGAAGATAATCTACCAATACGATTTATACAGACAACAACGTTTTACAGTAGAAGTAGATTTTGGCGGCAAACCGCTTGAAAAGGTAAAAGAAACCTTGGATATTTACGTCAAAGAAGTTCTACCAAAAGTAAAAGCTCACATTTTGCAAAGGAAAGAGGAAGCATCAGAATGAATATTCTAGTCTTATCGGCTTCAAATGTCGGAAACCGAACTAAAGCAGCTACACAAGCGGTTTTTGAAGCTGTAAAGAAACAAACAACAGACGATCAGACGGTAAACTATATTAATCTGCAAGAGAAAGAAATGATGTTTAGTGATGGACGAAACGTTTTAGATTATCGAGGCGATACAGGAGAAGTCACGCAAGCGATTATGGAAAGTGATGTCATTTTTTTAGGCACACCGATCTTTCAAGCATCTATCCCAGCATCTTTAAAAAATATTTTTGACTTACTGCCGCAAAATGCCTTGGAATTTAAAACGGTTAGTATGATTGTAACGGCAGGTTCTGACAAACATTTTCTCATCCCTGAAATTCAATTAAAACCCATCCTTGGCTATATGAAAGCCAATATTGTGGCCAATTATGTCTTTATACTCGATGCCGAAATTATCGATCAAGAAATCACGAATGATGATGTTTATTTTAGAATCGATACATTGGTGGAAGACACATTGGTGTTGGCCGAAACTTACCAGGAAGTATGGAACAAACAAGAAGAAAGCTATGGCTTTTAATAGATACACTCCAAAGAATTTCACAGAAAGATAGAGGCGAATGGTATGAAATACGATTTTACATCTTATGTTGATCGAAGAGGGACAGGTTCTAGCAAGTGGGCAATGATGAAGCAACTCCATCCCCAAGTTGAAGAGGGCGTAGTGCCCTTATCTGTCGCCGATATGGAATTTAAAAGTGCACCAGCGATTTATGACGGACTCGTTGATTATTTAAAAGCAGGGCCAATTCTTGGCTATACACATGCACCGACGGGTTATTTAGAAGCGGTGGTGGACTGGCAGAAAAAACGACACGATTGGAAAATCGAAAAAGAATGGATAACAGCCACGCCAAATGTGGTCGCCGCTATTTATGCGGCCATTAAAGCCTTCTCAAAAAAAGGGGAGGGTGTGATCCAATTTCAGCCGGTTTATAAACCGTTTAGAGAGACAATTAAAGGAGCCAAACGTTCGGTGGTGAATGTGCCTTTACTTGAAGAAGCGGGATATTATACGATTGATTTTGAGCAGTTTGAAGTAGAAGCGAAAAAAGCTGAAAATAAACTCTTGCTGTTTTGCAGTCCGCATAATCCGGTGGGGCGTGTCTGGACGGCAGAAGAATTGGAACGATTAGCTGATATTGCGGTTCAAAATGACTTAGTCGTTTTGTCGGATGAAATTTGGTACGATTTAACGCAACCTCATCACCCCCATACCGTGTTGCATAAGATCAATAAAAAACTGCAAGATCAATTGGTGACCTTTACTTCAGCTTCTAAATCGTTCAACTTAGCGGGTATTGCTGCGGCGAATACGATGATTTCAAATGAAGAGTTAAAAAAGCAATTTCAAGAAGAATTACAAGCCAATCATCTAGCTGGCGTAAATGTTCTTGGCTTTGAAGCGGTCAGGTTAGCTTATACGGAGGCCGAAGATTGGTTAGATGAACTCAATCAAGTGGTTTATGCAAATCAAACATTTGTAAAAAACTTTTTCGAAAAAAATTATCCCGAAATTAAAGCCCCAATTAGTGAAGGAACGTATGTCCAGTGGCTGGATTTTCGGGCGCTTAATTTGAATGAAAAAGAACGGACTAAGTTGTTGATTGAAGCCCAATTTTTCACAAATAACGGGCACATCTTTGGTCAAGAAGGCAGCGGCTTTGAACGAATCAATGTGGCTCTGCCCAAAGCGTCGCTTGAGAAATTGTTGAATCGCTTGGTCGATGCCTTAGATGAAAAGATACATTAAGTAATTACTAGCTGCTATTTGTTAGAAGGAAGGAGATAGATGCAATGAGAGTAGGTTTTATCTCGGATTTACACATTGATCGAAATTTCGAACGTCCGCCAGCGGATTATTTGAAACGGCTGAAGCAAATGGTTTCAAAAAAGGACTTAGACATGCTGATCATTGGCGGCGATATTTCGAATCATTATACAAGGACCTTAACATTTGTCGAAAACCTTCAAAACCTAGCAGAGATTCCCGTCTATTTTATTCCAGGCAACCATGATTTTTGGGAAGAAAAAGACGCCACAAAAGATACCAAAGGCATTTACCAGCTCTATAAAGAGCATCCGCAAAGCCTCATCGAATCCCCGCAGCAGTTAAATGATGAATATACTTTAGTCGGCCATCCGGGCTGGTACAATCACGCCGTATATGATAAAGAGCAGTTTAGTGCGGATGAAGTGGAGCATGGGAAGTTTCGCTGGACGTATTGGCAAGATAAAATGCGGATGGATTGGGAGATGTCCGACCGAGAAGTGTCCAAGCATTTTAGTCAAATCATTGAAGAGGATTTGAAAAAAGTGACAACACCCAAAATAATCCTACAAACCCATGTGGTCACGATCCCTGAGTTTACCATGCCTATGCCGCATCGCATTTTTGATTTCTTTAATGCCTATATGGCCACGGACGATCTAAAACAGGTCCATAAAAAATATCCAATCAGCCACCAAATTATGGGCCATGTGCATTTTCGAGAAGCCCTTCGTCGAAATGAAACCCAGTTCATTACGAACTCTTTAGGATACCGGCGTGAATGGTGGAGCAAGGATTTGGAAAAAGAAATCAACCGCAGTTTATATATAGTAGACCTGTAAAAATTTACGAAAGAAGGCGTGCACCAGATGACAAAATATTATATTAACCAAAAATTTTCTTTTCGCGATCGTTTCACTATTTTAGATGAACACCAAAACGATGCATTTGTGGCAGAAGGGAAACTCTTTACTATGGGCAAACAAATCACCCTCTATACGGTGGATGGTGAAGCTTTGCTGTTTATTAAAGAAAAAGTCTGGACGTTCTTGTCCCAATATGCTTTTTTCATTGGCGAAGAATTAATTTGTGAAATGAAGCAAGAATTCACCTTTTTCACGAAAAAATACAATATCCTTACACCGCCTTGGCGCATTGAAGGAGACGTGTGGGCTTTGAACTATGAAATTATTGAAGGCACTGAAGTCATCGCCAGCATCCGAAAAAAATGGTTTTCTTGGATGGACGCTTATGAAATCGAAATTTTTGAACCTGACTATACCGAACTTCTTTTAGGAATTGTGATTGCGATTGATGCGGATTTAGAAGAAGCAAATAGTCATTAGAGGACAGAAAAATAAACTCACCACTTTAGAGAGATGAAATTGGTATTCGTTCTTTGAAAGCGATATACTGAGTCTATGATAAAGGAATAAAGGGAGTGTAAGCTGCATGATGAGAACAGTCTATACAAACTACTGGGTCAATGAACGAAATGATGTCAAAAAACAGCATGGAAGTTACAATTCTGAACAAGAAGCGGTTGATGCGATCTTTGCTTGGTGGGAAATCCATAACGAAGACTATGGTGAAGTCGAGTACAAGCGAACAAACACAGGCGCTTTAGAAATTATTTATGGCGATCCTAATTATTACTACCGAATTGAAGAAGAAGAGGTAGCAAGCCCATTACCTAAAACGTCTTATAAAGTGAAAACTTCAGGAGAAATCGAAGCTCTAAAGCAAAAGCATCAATTAACAGAGGATACGTTTGTTTTTGATGAGTTAGCTGAGCCGTATCGCGACCGGTTAATTGTAGCGATGGCGGATATCGAAACTGCCAGAGAGTACACCTATACAGAAGATGGCCGACCTATCGTCAAGACATTTGAGAAGAAAAAACAAGTCTAAGGAGACCATCCGCCTAAAGGTTTCTCGTTTGAGAGACCTTTTTAATTTGACTTTTTAAAGAATAGATAACGGAATTCTGTAGACAAAAATGGTATACTAAAGAAGAAAAAAAGAGGATGCAAATAACAAAACGAGGAGAAAAAGGATGAAATATGAAGATGATAGTTTAGCGCTACATACGGATTTATACGAAATCAATATGGCCTATACCTATTGGAAAAAAGGCAATGCGGATAAAAAGGCTGTGTTTGAAGTCTATTACCGCGAGAATCCTTTCGGCATGGGCTACACTATTTTTGCAGGCTTAGAGCGTGTCATTCGCTATATTGAAGAGTTGAATTTCGCGGAATCGGATATAGCGTATTTAAAAAATGAATTTAATTTTGAAGAAGATTTTCTAGATTACTTGGCAAACTGGAAATTTAGAGGAACCGTTCGTGCCATGCGTGAAGGGGAAATCGCTTTTGCTAACGAGCCGCTGGTGCAAGTGGAAGGACCCATTTTAGATTGCCAGCTCATTGAAACGGCCTTATTAAATGTCATTAATTACCAAACCCTGATCGCAACAAAAGCTTCGAAATTAAATACGGCCGCCCAAGGCGATACCGTTATGGAATTTGGCGCCAGACGTGCCCAGGAAATGGATGCTTCCATTTGGGGGGCGCGGGCAGCTTATATTGGCGGGGTAGATTCAACAAGTAATACACGGGCAGCCAAATTATTTGGCATCCCAGCCTCAGGAACCCATGCCCATGCGCTGGTGCAAGCTTACCGCGATGAGTATCAGGCTTTTCGCGCTTACGCTGAGACGCATAGAGATTGTGTTTTCCTTGTTGACACGTTTGACTCTGTGGAAATTGGTGTACCCAATGCGATTCGTGTCGCCAATGAAATGGGAGACAAGATTAATTTTGTGGGGGTGCGTCTGGACTCCGGGGACTTGTCTTATCAATCTAAACGAGTTCGTGAACTGTTGGATGCGGCGGGCTATAAAGACGCCAAAATTTTTGCTTCAAATGATTTAGATTCAGAAACGATTTTAAGTTTAAAAATGCAAGGCGCGAAAATTGATGTCTGGGGTGTGGGTACCAAACTCATTACCTCCTATGATCAGCCGGCCCTTGGTGCGGTGTATAAAATCGTATCGGTTGAAGGAAATGATGGCAAGATGCATAATACGCTTAAATTGACGGCGAATATGGAGAAAATTTCGACGCCGGGCAAAAAGCAAGTCTGGCGCATCCGCTCACAAAATGATACGAAACCTGAGGGGGATTTAGTGACGTTAGATCATGAAAGACCTGATCAATTGGATGAATTATTTATGTTCCATCCGCAATATACGTACATCAATAAAACCGTTCGTGATTTTACAGCGCGTCCGCTATTGATAGATATTTTTGTCGATGGTGAGCTTGTGTATGAATTGCCAGAGTTGGAAGAAATTAAAGATTATGCTCAATTGCGGTTAAATGAACAATATGAAGAACATCGCCGAATTTTAAACCCGGAACAGTATCCGGTTGATTTATCGCAAGAGTTGTATGATTTAAAAGTTGAAACGATTAACCATTTCCGTCAATTATCTTATGAAGAAGACCGAGCTTCGGAATTTTAATGAGGAGGAAATAGTATGTCAAGTTTACAAAAAAAGATTATTCAAAAAATGGGTGTGAAACCAGAGATTCAGCCAGAAGAAGAAATCCAAAAGTCGCTTAATTTTATGAAAGACTATTTAAAAGCTCATCCGTTCTTAAAGACCTTTGTTCTTGGAATATCAGGCGGGCAAGATTCAACGCTCCTTGGGAAACTGGCCCAAATGGCGGTGGAAGTATTGCGCGAGGAAACTGGCGATCAAAAGTATCAATTTATTGCGATGCGCTTACCTTACGGCGAACAAAAAGATGCGGAAGATGTAGATGAAGTCCTCGCTTGGATAAATCCCGATCAAATTCTCTCAGTGAATATTCAACCAGCAGTGGATGCCATAGTGGAACAATTTGACAAAGAAGGCTTTGAAATTTCTGATTTCAACAAAGGGAATATCAAAGCACGTCAGCGGATGATTGCACAATATGCCGTTGCAGGAGACCGTAATGGTGTAGTCATCGGTACCGATCATCCCGCTGAATCGGTGACGGGTTATTTCACAAAATTCGGGGATGGCGGGGCTGATATTTTACCGTTGTATCGCTTGAATAAACGCCAAGGGGCAGCTTTACTCAAAGCGTTAGATGCGCC
>JBHWQC010000028.1:0-5217 GCA_043425375.1 Atopostipes sp. | reverse complement strand
ATCTTTACAGTCTTTTTCTTCTTCCATCATCTTTAATACACCCCGTATTTGACCTTCCGACCTCTTTAAACGGTTCTTTACATTTTTTTCATATAAGGAACTCATTCCATCTCCCCTCTCCAGGCTGACATGCCGCCTTCTACGTTGATGACATCATACCCTTTTTCTGCCAACATCTGACAGGCTCCAGCGGACCGACCACCACTTTGACACACCACATAATAAGTCTCTTCCTTATCCAATTTTGCTGGAAAAGTGCTTAATGGTTTTGATTTTGCTCCTGGAATATGTCCCATCTCATATTCGAAATCCTCTCGTACATCAAGGATATTTAAATGTTCATTGCTTTTATAAAGTTCACTAAATTTAGAAATTGAAATAGCTTTAGTCATCACTTAATCATTCCTTTATTTTAATAATGTTCTCTGGCTTAACCGTTGAATACAATGCAAAGGCGCCGTCGAGATTTTTTACAGTAAATCCACTTTGTTTTATGATGCGTTCAGCAATATAACTCCGTTGGCCACTGTGGCAACTTACTACATATGATTTTTCTTTATCCAGTTCGCCTAAACGCGTGCGTAAATCATTTAAGGGGATGTTTATAGCATTTGGCATCGCGCCGTTTACTTTAATTTCATCTTCATCTCGAACATCCAACAACATCCATCCATTGTCTTGCAATTCTTCTAATTCATGCCACTGCGCAATATCCGTCAAACCTTCAACGACATTCATAGCGGTATAGCCAGCCATATTCACCGGATCTTTAGCTGAACCAAAAGGAGGTGCGTAAGCTAATTCCAATTCTGGCAAATCATCCACAGTCAAGTGGCCTTTGATAGCTGTTGCAATCACATCAATTCGTTTATCCACACCTGCTTTTCCTACAGCTTGTGCCCCAAAAATCGTTCCGTCTTCCGGATTAAACAAAAGCTTCAAGACAATCGTTTCTGCTCCCGGATAGTAGCCCGCATGGTGTTTACTCTGGATGTGGACAGATGCATATTTTTGATGACCGGCGGATAGTTGGCGTTCGTTTAGACCTGTCGAAGCGGCAACCAAATCAAATACCCGAACAATAGCAGTCCCGATGCTTCCCTTATTCTTTCGCTCATAGCCTGCTATAACATCTGCTACTTGACGACCTTGCCGATTGGCCGGTGACGCCAAAGCAATCATGGTGTCTTCTCCAGTCAATTGTTGTTTGACGATGATCGCATCGCCGATTGCATAAATATCCGATTGACTCGTTTGATAATATTCATCGACTAATATACCGCCGCGCATGCCTGTTTTAATGCCTGCTTTTTCTGCCAATTCTGATTCTGGGCGAACGCCCACTGACATTAAAGTAAGCTCGCTTTCCAAGCGTTCGCCATTTTCCAGTACAATGACGCGGCCCTCATCTTCAAAAGCTTCCGCTGCTACACCCGTATATAAGGTGATGCCTTTTTCTTTTAATTCTGCAGTAATATAACCCGCCATTTCTTCATCAAATGGTGGTAAGACTTGGGGGGCCATTTCCACTATCGTGACATCTAAACCACGATTATGTAGATTTTCTGCCATTTCAAGTCCGATAAAACCCGCACCAATCACGATTGCTTTTTTCGGTTGTTTGTCTTCTATAAATTGGGTAATCGCATCAACATCCGGCACATTGCGCAGGGTAAAAACATTCTTCGCTGCGGTTAGCCCTTCAGTGGGTGGCACAAATGGTTTTGCGCCTGGAGACAAAATCAGTTTGTCATAGCTTAATGTATAGGAGTCATCTTGATCTGCCACTGTTATTACTTTTTCTTGCGGATCAATCGAGACCGCTTCGCTATTGACCCGCACATCTAAATTAAATCTTTCCTTTAATTTTTCAGGGGTTTGGACCATCAGTTGATTTCTGTCTGTGATTTCACCTCCGACATAGTAAGGCAATCCACAATTTGCGAAAGACACATAAGGTCCTTTTTCTAAAATCGTTATTTCTGCTGTTTCATCCAATCGTCTTAGGCGAGTAGCGGCTGACATACCCCCTGCTACTCCACCAATTATCACTATTTTCACTACTATTTTCCTCCTTTGGTTGGGCCATTCCATTTACGCATGCCGCCTTTGACATTTACCACGTCATAGCCTTTCTTACTCAAAATTTTACTTGCTTGTTTACTACGCATACCACTTGCACAGATGACGTATCCTTTTTGTTTAGGCTGATACGTGTGAATTGTATCCAAGGGGACATTCTTTGCCCCAGGGATATGGTTATCTTTAAATTCACCCAGTGTACGAACATCAATAATCAAGGGTTTTTCATTTAATATTTCATTTAATTCTTTTGTTGATATAGAAGGCATTCTTCTAAAAAACATGTCATCTCTCCTTAGTTGTTTGGTGATTTTTCTTTCATGTTATCCACTTACATAATATACCCCCGCCCGTATAAAAAAGTCAAATTTATTGTTTAGCGATCAGAAAAACAGGACTCCTTTTGATTATCGTAAAAAAAAAACGATTTGTTCTAATTAAATCGAACAAATCGTTCAAAGATTACTTGTTAATAGATTTCAATTTGCCCCATCATCCCGTTATCTTCGTGCTCTAAAATATGACAGTGGAACGGGAAAATCCCTTTTTCAGGGAATGCAACCAATAATTTAACACGTTCCCCTGGTGCGACCAACACACTGTCTTTTAACCCTTGCTCATTTGGGGATACTTCAATGCCATCACGTGAAATGACTTTAAATTGTGTTCCATGAATATGGAACGGATGTGTCATGCCACCCATCATATCGGGACGGTTATAAACTTCCCAAACTTCCGTAACGCCTTGTTCTTGTCTTAAATCGATTCGATTCGGATCAAACTTTCGCCCATTGATCGTCACCATATTCATACGACCGAACAACTCTATTTCCTTTGTTACTGCCAACTGCTTATCTTCGTCTGAAAGAAATGTCTCGTCGGACACCATTTCAGGAATTTGGGCCGCTTGTTGAGAGCTGTATCCGCGTTCAATCGGCAATAACACATTGCCAAATTCATCCGTAATCGCAACCATCTCGTCTGGATCCATTTCAGATAAGTCGACGAGCACTTCTACTCGTTCGGAAGGTGTCAAAGTAATTTCATTCATTTCTACCGGCTGAATTAATCGGCTTCCATCCGAGGCAATTTGTCGAAAGCTTGCCCCATTGCTGAGTCGGAAAGTATATTCACGTGCGTTGGAAGCATTCAACATTCGAAACCTTATTAATGGCTCGTCTACAGTTAAGACCGGATCAATGGTTCCATTTACCAGCGAAACATTGCCTAGGGTGCCGTCAAAATTCATCACTTGGTTATAGTTCAGCTGGCCGTTTTCGTCAAACTGACGGTCTTGAAAAATCAACGGAAAGTCATTAACTCCATATTCATCTGGATAAACGGCTTGATTATCGTCTGAGCCGTCGATATAAAGCAGTCCTCCCAAGCCTTTAAAAACTTGTTCACCCGTATTTCCATGAGGATGCGGATGGTACCATAACGTAGCGGAAGGTTGGTCGACTTTCAGGGTGACGACTTTACTTTCTTTCGGCGCAATCAATTGACTTGGGCCTCCATCTACATCACCCGGTATTTCAAGTCCATGCCAGTGAACCGTGGTAGCAGCATCTAAATCGTTGTTGATTTTAACCTGAACAGTTTCGCCTTCCTGTAGTCGAATCGTCGGCCCTAATAAATCGCCGTTATAGCCGAAGGTTTCCGTTTGATTTCCATCATAAAATTCAGTGTTTCCGATTTGTGCCGTTATTTCGTAATCATATTCTGAGTTGCTTTGTTTTTCCAACACATCCGGAATCATTAATTCATTGAGTCCCTTGGAAGCTTCTAAGGGGCCTACATTATTTAAGTTCATCGGGTTATTTCTGTTTTCCTCTTGCCGATCCATTGGGTTATTTCTGTTTTCCATTCGCGGGTGCATCATGCCGTTATTTGTTTGTTCTTCTACCAAGGGATTCGCGCAGCTTGCAAGTAACACGAGCAACATTATCGATCCAATAATCCGTTTCATCATTTCTTTCACTCCTATAATCAGCGGGAGACTCGTTATAACTATTCATTTCCTAGCAAGTGATGAGAACATTGCATCCATGCGTTGTTTATAAGCATCGCCAAGAGAAAAAGATTAAACGAGCTGCTCAACCTTTTTGTAACGTTAAATTTTCGAATTATTTTCTGTGATAGTTGAATTGTCTTTATTCAACAGAGCTTAGTTCATCTTCAATCAGCCCTTTGTGGTTTTCAACCGATTGGCCCGTTTCGGTATCCGTATAGGTAATCCTATAGACTCTCGTATTCTCAGCCGAATCGATTGTGGTGGTCGCACCTGGCATGCCCAGCATATGATCGGCGTGAATGATTACTTCGCTTCCTTTTGGATAAGTTGGATTCTCTGCTCTTCTCAAACCTTTCGGAATCTCACCGGATTCATCGTGTACCATGTCTCTGTGTCCACCTGCATCCAAAGAATCATCTTCCATCATGTCGTCGTTTTGCGCATCCCTTGTGTCTGTTGTATCTTCGGTTTGGGTAATCGGCTGCGCCGCAAGCTCCCAACAATAAACCACACGAAACTAAAAGTAGTCCAACTTATTTTTCACTTTTTTTCAAATGCTCCTTCTTGATTTCAAATAACTGAATGCCTTCTATTTTTACATGGTCAGTGAACTCCCAAATTTTCGGTAAGACAAATTAAGCATCTGTTTTATCAATAATGGTCTTCTGTTAGAATTTTCTTGAATGGTCTTCTGTTAGAATTTTCTTGCGATGCAAGTACTCCTCTTCCGAAATGTCTCCACGCGCATATCGTTCATTCAATAATTTCAATGCTTCTGCGGTTGAGTCTTCTTTTTTTGCCGGAAAATCGGAGCCAGAATTCAAAGTTTTCACCAAGATATACACGATGAAAACGACAATTATCAGCACCACAAGCCAACTCCACCAATAGCCGCCCATGCCATTCCAGTGGTACATAAAGTAGACCTCCCTTTTTTATATAGCTGCCTGAATCGCTTCTTTCAAAGTATTTTCCACTTCTTCAGCAATGTTTTTCAAACGATCATCTTCAAGTAAGCCGATTAATATTGTGGGCCGCAATAATCCGATATAGACTCCGTCCTCCTTTTCATAAACAACTACTTTACAAGGTAAAAAATAACCTACTTCAATCTGTTTTTC
>JBHWQC010000027.1:0-7064 GCA_043425375.1 Atopostipes sp. | reverse complement strand
TTAGACGTTCGAGCTTTAGCTCTAAAAGGCGTTGTTATTACACTAGTCGAAACCTTGTTGTTGATAACGACTGTTGACCGGCGCAAAGTGTCTCCACTTTTTTGCGGTAGTAATCCATATCCTCTTAGTAGCCTCACCTACCTCTGTCTATTATAGCAAATTTCCCTCAGAATTCAACAGCCTTTAAGTAATACTTAAAGAAAGTGTCTGTATCCTTCTGTTCTTATTGACTATTGAGTGAAGCAAGCATAAAATGAACACAACAATAAGTAGACAGGAGCGATACCTATGAAAATTGTCTATCAGTTAATAGAGGGGGAATTGGAAAAAAGGGATGCAGCTACTGGAAATTTTATTCTCTATAAACAAGCTACTTCAGAAGAAAGAGACCAGTTTATTGAAGCCTATGAACTGCCTTCAGATGTGTTTAAGTTTTATGATGTGCCCTTTATCGCTCCCCGCCTTGAATATCTTACGACTAGTAAATTAGGCGATACCCTCATTTTTGTGTTAGCGAGCATCTCCGAGTATTCAGAGAAAAAGAGTGTGGAAGAAAGACTCGAATCTCATACTTTTATTTTAAGTGAAAATCAGCTTGTTTGGTTTATTAACGAAGGGGCTTCCAATCTAGATGAAGAACTTTTCCAGAGTGAAAGGAACGAGTTCAACTCACTTGAGGGTATTCTTATGAGGGCTTCTCTGCTCTCTTATAAACATTTTACGGTAGAGCTTCGTCGACAGAGAGAAACAATTGATTATTTAGATGAGCAGGCGGATCACAAAACAAGCAATCAAATTTTAATCGATGTCGCGGATACAGAACGGGATATGGTGATGATGGAACATACGATTGATACGCAAGATCAAGCCATCTCAAGATTACTAGAAGATAAAGACTTTCTTGCAAATTTAGATGATGAAAAACTGGTGCACAATATTATATGGTATAATCGGCAAGTGAATAAAATGGTCCATTTATATCGTGATTTACTGGATACGGTCAGCGGCCTTTTCTCAGATATTATGAACAATACTTTAAATAAATTAATGAAGTTTCTCAGTTCTCTGTCTTTAATTCTCGCTTCAAGCGGATTAATCGCTGAATTATGGGGCATGAATACGGGCGGGCTGCCGGGCGAACAAAGTGAATACGGGACGCTTATTTTATTCGGAGTCGCCTTTTTAGCAGGCCTTGTGATGTTTCTTTATTTAAACAAAAAAAGTTATTTTGATGACGATTAAAAAAGTTCCGAAGCCAACAGCGGCTTCGGAACTTTTTCACCTTCTATTTTTCTTTGTTTTCTTTCTTTGAATCCTTCTCTTCTTCAAATCCTCCAAAAGCCGTACCAAACACTACTCCAAGTGCAATACCCACGCCTAAATTATCGAGCATCAGTCCGAAAACAACCCCTAGAGCCAAGCCGACGCCAATATATGAACTTTTCTTCTGTTTTTTATCCGCCATTTTCTTCATTTCCTCTCTGACAAGAATTAATACGATTCTTCTCTTCTTAAAGAAAGTGCGATTTTATGATACAACTCACTAAGGTCTGCCAAGGTATTATTCAACACGCCTGAACGGAAGAATCCAATGAGGACAACCATCACTAAAGGACCAAGCAAAGCGCCCCATAAGCCTGAAAATTGAATCCCGACATAAATCCCGACTAAGGCCAGCAGCGGATGTAAGCCGGTTTGTGTTCCCATTACTTTAGGTTCAGTCAGGCGCCGCAGAATGAAAAAGCCAACGCCTAAAATGAGTAGAAACAGTCCAAAATTAGGATCCCCTAAAAATAATTCAAATAATCCCCAAGGGGTAAACACCGCAATGGTTCCAATTAAAGGAATTAAATCCACGATGGCTAAAAAGATAGCTATCGTCAGGGCATAATCTATTCCATATAAGCTGAAAGACAAGAACATGACGATAAAGGCAAACACTGCTAATATCATCTGCGTTTTAATATAGCCCCAAACACCAATAATTGTCGTATTCTTCAATAAGTTGGCAGTATTTAACAACTTGTTATCTGTGCGTCTTCGGATAAAGTTTTTCATTCGATCAAAATCGGCCATCAAAAAATATAAGGATAAAAAGAAAGTCACGGCATTTAATGTGACCGAACCTGCCTTAGATATAAATAAACCCGTGAAAGTTACTGTATAATTGAGCAGGTTTCCGCTTAAGTTGCGGACAAATTCAAGAATATTTTCAAAAATTCCTTCAAGTATTTCAATTGCTTCTATTGGTAAAATATCCAATTGAGCCGTCAGCCACCGCTCCGTATTTTCAAACATCAAAACAATCGTTGACCAGTTCTCTTGAATGCTTCTAGCCAGCTGAGCAATCTCATTGAATAAGGTCGAAATGACCAGATAGAAAATAAAGACGAACAAAAGTAAAATGAACACCGTTAGAAAAAAGGTGACGATGCTTCTTGAAGTAGATGATTTAATCTTCAATTTTTCAAACCAGCTATTTATAAGATTCACCAGGGGGTTGGCAATTGCAGCTAGAATGCCTGCGAAAATAAACGGATAGAATAATTGGAAAACGACAGGTAATCCATAAATAAGAAATAAAATAAGTAAAATGGCTATAATAAGTCGGATGGTCAATCGTCGAAATAATGCTCGATTTGAGCTGGTCATCTGCATAAATCTCTTCACCCTTTATTTTGCGTCTTCATACACTTTCTCTTTGTATTTTCTCCATTTTACCATAGTCAACCTAGAAGGTCATGCTCGTTTTTAACATAAGTAAAAGAGATTGCCTACCCGCAAGTAGGCAATCTCTTGAATACTTATATATTTTTATTAATCATATACAGCGACTAAACGTCCCGTCACTTCATTTCTTTCGAGTTTCTCAATTCCTTCAGGTATTTCATCAAAAGTGATTTCTGTGATCATTGGGCTGACTTCACCTGCAGCAAATAAATCATAAATATCAATGATGTCTTGCTTAGTTCCCCCGTTACTTCCAACTAAAGTCGCTTGCTTAGTAATCATAGAAGTCACATTTACTGTCGTTTCCAAAGAACCCATTCCGACTAAAACAACTTTTCCTTGAAAGGAAACGGCTTCTAAAGCACCGCGCGTCGTTGTGTCAAAACCAGCAAAGTCGATGATGACTTCTGGCTCAAATTGAGCGATATCTTTTACATCTGCAAAAGTTCCTGCCGCTCCTAATTTATCGGCTAAATCACGTGCTTTTTCATTGGTATCCACTGCATAAACTGTCGCGCCTATCGCAACAGCCGCTTCTAAAGCCACTTGACCAAGGCCGCCGATTCCGATCATCCCAACTTTCATGCCTTCTTTCACGCCACCTTTAGTGAATGTCGCATGATAAGAAGTCATTCCTGCATCTGTACCAGCAGCCGCGAGTTCAAAGGATACTTCATCTGGAATCGGAACAAGGTCATCCGCATGGACCAATACTTTGGAGCCAAAACCGCCATCATAAGCATAACCAGGCGCACCTTCACCACTTGGACCTGTAGGACAAATCGCTACACGATCGCCTACCTGATATTCAGAAACGCCATCACCCACTTCTGTAACGACGCCAGCAACCTCGTGACCCATAATAACAGGCAAGTCACCCATTAATTCTTTCCAGCCCTCATCTCTCATAACACCTACGTCGGAATGACACAGTCCAGCTACTTTTGTTTCAAGAATCACTTTTCCAGATTCAATTGTCGGATCTGCTTTCTCTACCAACTCTAATGGTTCATTTGTCTCTACAAATTGCCAACCTTTCATGAACATCTCTCCTTTATAATTTTTTTTGCCCTTTTAGTATAACAGTATGTGAATAATATTCAAATGATAACTGATACTTTTTTATTTTATCTGACTTTGCTTTCCTCAATTTCTTATGAGCTTGCGATAGCCTTAATAAGAAGTGCATATTATAAAAAATAAAGAGCTTGACTAGAGAGTTGATATACTCTCTTGAAAAGCTCTTTAATATTTAACAATATTTAACGATTCGATAGATTACTTGTTTCTGTTTGTACGTCTAGATTCCTGCGATCTAATCGATCATTCACAGTTGCTGAGATAAGTGAATAAATAAGAGATACAGTTGGAACAGCTATCAGCATGCCAATTAATCCAAATAAACTGCCGCCGACCGATACAACCATCAATACCCAAATACCAGGGAGTCCGACACTGTTGCCGACAACTCGCGGATAAATGAGATTCCCTTCGACAAATTGAATGACAAGGATAAAGAGAATAAACCATAAGGCCTGTCTAAAACTGACGACTGAAATGAGAATAAAACCGACCAGCCCGCCAAGAAAGGCCCCATAAATCGGGATAAGTGCTAAGGCGCCCATTGCGGCAGCGACTGAAAGACGGTAAGGAAAATCAAAAATCCACATCCCTACATAAACCATCACGCCCAATATGAGAGCTTCAGTAATTTGACCGCCTACGAAATTAGAGAAGGTTTCGTTCGCTTTCTTGCCCACGTTTACAATATAGTTGGCCCATTTAAGCGACCAGATGCTGTACACTAATTTTTTCACTTGGCGTACGAGTGTTTCTTTTTGTGAAAGCAAATAGACAGCAAAAATCATGGCAATAACGACCGTCACAACACTGCCGATAGTCGATGACACAAAGGTAAAAGTGCTGCCGACTAAGCCCGTCGCAAACGTTTGAACCGTATCAATCGCTTGTTGTTGTAAGCTATTGAAATCAATTTCTAATTCTTGTACATATTCCACTACATTTGGATTGTTTTCAATAAAATCCGTAAACCATTGAATGATTCTTCTTACCGCATCTGGCACCACTTCTACAAAGGACAGCACTGTTTGCTGCAAGTCCGGTATGATTAGAAAAATTAGCAGATAAATAAATAAAGCCACTAATAGAAAGGACAGCAAAATAGTAACTATTCGATACCAGCTTCGATAACGCCCTGTCCATTTGACAAGTTTCTTTTCTAGAAAATTCACAGGTAAATGTAATATAAAAGCTAAAGCACTCCCGATAATAAATGGCATAAAAGCGGATCCCACCACATTCAAGACCGTTTGCAAGGCTTCTAAATTATTCACTGCCCAATACACTAAAACAACAATCAGCAACAAAACTAACATTCGATTCCAATTTCTCTTGATACTCATTTGTTCATCTCCTCTATTATTGTAAGAGGCACGCTCTTACAATAAATTAACAAAATAAGTATACCAGATTTCGTACAATAGGTTTGAATATTCGATTTAAATTAAAACTTTTTAATAAATCTCCTTGACAATTCATAAAAAGTGATTTATTGTTAAGCCATCAAATTTTTCACAGGAGTGCTGGCAATGTTCACAAACCATCTAAAACAACTAAATAACTTTTATTATGGCTATTATTAGATACTGTTTGTACACATGACCGACATCGTGGATGCAAACAAAACACAAAACATGTGCGTTTGTATCTAGGATGGCCTCGTTTAGCGTGTTAAATGGGCCACGTAGATGAAATAATCTAAAGTGGTCAACACATAATTTTTTTACGATGAAACACACCCTTTTAGATTATTTTCTATCTAAAGGGGTGTTTTTAATTTTACAGGTAAGAAATTATGAGGAGGAAATAAAGATGAAAAAGGTATTTAAGGGATTAGCGGTTGGGCTGGCGGGACTTCTATTGGCAGCTTGTGGAGCGGATGGAACAATCGATGAAAATAAGACTGTCAATGTAGGCATCTTACAATTTATGGAACATAATTCGCTCACTGCTGCCAGAGAAGGTTTTGAGGATGAATTAGAACAAGCAGGCATTTTAGTCGAATTTGAAGTGATGAATGCACAAGGGGATCAATCCAACTTACAAAGTATGAGTGAGCAGCTTGCAAGCAATAATGATTTAATGCTGGCGATTGCCACTCCGGCGGCACAATCGTTAGCGACGGTTGAGCAAGAAAAACCAATTCTATTTACGGCAGTCACTGATGCAAAGGATGCCGGTTTAGTTGAAAGCAATGAAGCCCCCGGTAAAAATTTAACGGGTACAAGTGACATGGTTCCAATTGATGAACAAATCGATTTACTTTTATCTATAATTCCTGATGCAGAAACAATCGGAATCGTCTATAATTCGAGTGAACCTAATTCAGAAATTCAAGCCAACTTAGCTATTGAAGCTTTAGAAGCGGTTGGTGTCCAAGCTCAAGTGGCCACAGTGACGACAACAAACGATGTGCAGCAAGTGGTAACAAGCGTTGCATCCGATGTTGATGGCTTGTATATTCCAACAGATAATACGCTGGCCAGTACAATGGCCACGGTTGGTGAAATTGCACGAGAAAATCAACTGCCAGTTGTTGCGGGTGACTCGCAGCAAGTAGAGACAGGCGGTCTAGCCACTTTTGGTATCAGCTACGAAGAATTAGGTCGTCAAACGGCTTTGATGGCTTTAGAGATTATTGAAAATGATGTCTCTCCTGCTGAAATGGCTGTGCAAACTTCCGAGAATTTGGAATTAACAGTCAATGAAGAAATGGCCGAAGCACTTGGCATTGATCCAGAAAGCATCTCAGTCGATTAAAAGGAGGCAATTAGAGTGGATTTATTATTATCAAGTATTTCTCAAGGATTACTATGGTCAGTGATGGCGATCGGGGTTTACATCACCTTTCGTATTTTAGATGTTGCTGATTTAACGGCAGAAGGGAGTTTCCCGCTGGGTGCCGCCATCAGTTCAAGTCTAATCGTGAATGGCGTTGCACCTTGGTTATCGGTTCTTGTTGCATTAGCAGGAGGTATGCTTGCTGGTTTTATCTCAGGCTTTTTATATACCAAATGGAAAATTCCTGCCCTGCTTTCAGGAATTATTACCATGACGGGGCTGTACTCCATTAATTTGCGTGTGATGGGTCAGGCAAACGTCACTTTACTTGGTCAGGGGACGATTTTTCGAACTCTTGAACAAATGGGTTTATCCAAAACAAATACGGTGCTTGTACTAGGCGGTCTCATTGTTTTTGCCGTTATTTTGATTTTACGTTTCTTCTTTCACACTGAAATTGGACTCGCTGTTCG
>JBHWQC010000026.1:0-21133 GCA_043425375.1 Atopostipes sp. | reverse complement strand
AATAAGTACGGTGATATTAGCAAGAAGGATCCACCTGTTCCCATGCCGAACACAGACGTTAAGCTTCTTTGCGCCGAGGATAGTGAGGGGTTTCCCCTTGTGAAAGCCGGACGTCGCCGTTCTCTTTTTTTATATAAAATTAAATACTTTATACCATTCCGCAATAGCTCAGTCGGTAGAGCACGTGACTGTTAATCACGCTGTCGCAGGTTCGAGTCCTGCTTGCGGAGTTTTTTTATATTCTGGAACACAGGCGCACACCATAAAAAATAAAGCATTGTTTCTATCGAGAGTGTAGACCGAGTAGGTCGATAGAAGCAATGCTTTTTTATACTTTCTTTATTTTTTTGAGGCGCTTGATACACCATCGGTTTTTTCTTTTTCCTGTGAAGGATCTTGGCTAATAAAATGATAGCTTGGTTCTTGGTATTGCTCATCGATTCCAATTTCCAAATCGTACCCTTCAAAGAACCATTGGTCTTCTTTCGCCGCAAAATACGTACGGTCATTTACTGTCGTACTTCCTAAAAGATCGTCATGTGCTCCGGGGTCATCCAATTGTAAGCCCATAGAAAATCCTTCATGTACTTCTGTCTGCCCATAAGTTTTTCCAAAAAATCGAACGGCTTCTCCTTCGTCCAGTGGAAATTGCTTTTCAAACCATTCTGCAGCTTCTTCTTGTAAAGTTATTTTCATTGTCATCTCTCTTTTCTAAGTCCAGTTTCGTACATTCTTCTAGTATAACTTTAGCATGGAATACGCAAAAATCAAATTAAAAACACTTAATACCTATCTCTGTGTTCAGGTTTCAGTCTAACTAAAGATATTTTAAAATTACTCACAAACTATCGGCTGTTTTCGGTAAACTATACTAGGGAATGGATAGAATTTTGAAGGATTAAGAGATAAAGGATGGGAAATAATGAATCAAATACGTGGATTTGAGATTGTTACTAAATATGAAGGAGAAGGCTTAAGCCTTCCAAAGCGTGCGACAAAAGGGTCCGCTGGTTATGATTTTGCGGCAGCCATAGACATCACCTTACCCTCGATTTGGAACGTGTTATCGCAAAACGCGGGGCTAGCTGCGATAGAACAGAATGAAGGGGTGAAAGAAAACAAGAAATTTTTAGGTTCTACCTTGGTTCCTACAGGGATAAAAGCTTTTATGCCAGAAGATGAATACTTGATGTTGGTGAATCGTTCAAGCAACCCATTAAAAAATCAGCTAGCTCTTCCAAATGGCGTGGGGATTATTGACTCGGATTATTATGGGAATGAAAAAAATGAAGGCGAAATTTTTGTGCAACTGATTAATTATGGATTAGAAGATTATAGGATAAGTAGGGGAGACCGAATTGCTCAAGGAATTTTTATGCCTTATGCCATAATAGATAAAGAAGCGGACGATTTTATAGATCGAACGGGCGGATTTGGATCGTCGGGAAAAAATTAAGAAAAGGTCTTGAAGTTTTGATGATTTTGCAGTTGAAAGCAAGCGAAAACAGCTGGTTATATGGTATAATAAGAGATGTCGCATTGTAAAAAATGCCGGCACTTTTTATATGGCTCAATCGATAGGTAAGGATTCAAGAAAGGAATTGAAACATGGCGAAGAAACAAGCAACCGTCTTTATGTGCGACGAATGTGGGACAGAATCTCCAAAGTATCTTGGGAAATGCCCTTCCTGCGGAAAATGGAATACCTTTGTTGAAATGAAAATAACTGAAGAAACAGACAAAAAAGATTCTCGAAGCCGTGTTTCTTTAACGAATGAAGTCTCTAAAGCGCAACAAATAAAAGATGTTGTTGTCGAACAAACAGGGCGAGTGGAAACAAAACTCGATGAATTTAACCGTGTATTAGGTGGCGGTGTAGTACCGGGCTCTTTAGTTTTGATTGGAGGAGATCCTGGAATTGGAAAATCTACTTTGCTTCTTCAAGTCTCAGCCGAGTTAAATCAAATTGGCGGTGTTGTGTTATATGTCACGGGTGAAGAAAGTCCCGGCCAAATTAAAATGCGTGCCCAGCGTTTAACAATATCGGATACAGATTTTTACATTTATGGTGAAACAGATTTAAGTCTAATTGTAGATACAATTGAAAAAATCAAACCCGATTACATTATTATAGACTCCATTCAAACGATGTACCATCCGAGTAAAGATAGTGTAGCCGGTAGTGTTTCGCAAGTGCGTGAATCGACAGCTCTCTTAATGCAGTTAGCAAAAACCAATAATGTGGCAATCTTTATTGTCGGCCATGTAACAAAAGATGGGAATATTGCTGGCCCTCGTATGTTAGAACATATGGTGGATACCGTTCTTTATTTCGAAGGGGAAAGGCATCAGTCGTACCGCATTTTACGGGCGGTTAAAAACCGTTACGGCTCTACGAATGAAATAGGTGTATTTGAAATGCGTGAAGATGGTTTGCGTGAAGTCCTCAATCCGTCTGAATTATTCTTAGAAGAACGATTGGAAGGCGCTTCTGGATCGGCAGTTGTTTCTGCGATGGAAGGTACTCGGCCATTGCTTGTGGAAGTGCAGTCTCTAGTGACTCCAACGGCTTTTGGAAATGCCAAGCGCACAGCCAGTGGCTTGGATTATAATCGTGTATCCTTAATTATGGCTGTTCTTGAACAGCGTGTTGGGCTGCTTTTACAAAACTACGATGCCTATTTAAAAACAGCCGGTGGTGTTAAGTTGAATGAGCCAGCGATAGACTTAGCAATTGCGGTCAGTATCGCTTCCAGTTACCGCGATTCAGAAACCAATGCAAAAGATGCATTTGTTGGAGAAATCGGATTAACGGGTGAAATTCGCCGGGTATCCAATATTGAAACACGTGTAAATGAAGCGGCAAAGCTTGGGTTTGAGCGGATCTTTATTCCGAAAAATAATTTGGATGGCTGGACCCCGCCAGCAAATATTGAAGTCATCGGATGCCTAACGCTTCAAGAAGTCATCAGTCAAGTGTTATAATACACATTGATATATTTCAAAAATGAAAAGGAGGGATGAGATGTTTTCGTTGTCAAAGGTTATTGCTTTAGCCGTCATACTCATTTTCGGGAGTATTGGGTATAATTTTTTACCGCTCTTATTTATTTATTTATTCCCACAAACGTTGTGGACCCACTCGCCGATCATCAGTTTGATTGTAGGACTTGTTATTGGATTAATCATCAGTTTATTTGTAAGTAAACCGATCGAAAAGGCCCTTTTAAGGGTTCAAGAGTATGTTGAAACTCTGAATGTCTCTTATATTTTATTTGGCATGGTGGGTGCAATTATTGGGTTAGTCGTTGCTTGGTTGGTGAGTTTAGGGTTGATAGCTTTTAACTTCCCAGTCTTAAGGGATGTTGTACCGCTTATAATCACTGTTGCTTTTGCTTATATCGGCTTTAGTTTTTTCTCCTCACGTCGAGAAGAAATCCGTCGCTTATTTTTACAGAGAAGTGAAGAAGTGAAAGAAAACCAAGTGCTCGATCGAAATGTTGGAGAGAATTACCACAAGTACAAAGTATTAGATACAAGTGTCATCATTGACGGCCGGATTTTGGATATTGTACAATCGGGATTTATTGAAGGTGTCTTTGTAGTTTCGCACTATGTCTTGCAGGAGTTACAACATATTGCCGATTCATCCGATTCACTCAAACGCGTGCGTGGTCGTCGAGGTTTGGATATTTTAAATGCTTTGCAAAAAGAAGAACGCGTCACCGTTGAAATGGATGAACATGATTTACCAGAAGCTGAAGAAGTGGACATGAAACTTGTCCATCTAGCGAAGAAATTAGACGGTGTAGTCATGACGAATGATTACAACTTAAATAAAGTCGCGGAATTTCAAAATGTGCAAGTGTTAAATATCAATGAGCTGGCCAATGCTTTGAAACCTGTCGTTATTCCAGGTGAGACGATGCAGGTTCTAATCGTTAAAGAGGGAACAGAGCGTCAGCAAGGAGTCGCTTATTTGGATGATGGTACGATGGTTGTTGTCGAAGACGGAAAGCACCATATCAATGAACAAAAAGAAGTTATTGTCACTAGCGCGTTGCAAACCAATGCGGGTCGTATGATTTTTGCGAAATTGGCGAATGGACAGCGAGCTATTGAAGATTAAAGAAAGTATTGAAACTTTGAAAGGGGAAATCAGAATGAGTGATACAGTGCGTGTGCGTTATGCGCCTAGTCCAACTGGGTTTTTGCATATAGGAAATGCTCGTACAGCATTATTCAATTATTTATTTGCAAAACATTATAATGGAGAGTTTATTATTCGAATCGAAGACACAGACCAAAAACGTCATGTGGACGAGGGGGAACTCAGCCAATTAGAAAACTTAAAATGGTTAGGTATCGAATGGGATGAAGGTCCGGATGTCGGCGGCGAGTATGGACCTTACCGCCAGTCTGAGCGAATGGATTACTACGAGCCATTAGTGGAGCAATTACTTGAAGAAGACAAAGCTTATAAATGTTATTGTACGCCTGAAGAGTTAGAAGCTGAACGTGAAGCGCAGCGTGCTGCCGGCCAGATGCCGCAATATAGTGGAAAATGTGCGCATTTAACGAAAGAAGAACGTGCCGAAAAAGAAGCACAAGGCCTTACGCCAAGTGTCCGCATTCGTGTGCCTGAGGAAGCGACATATGAATTTGATGATATGGTCAAAGGCGATATCTCTTTTGAAACAAAATCAGTCGGTGGAGATTGGGTGATTCAAAAACGTGATGGTATGCCAACTTACAACTTTGCTGTTGTAGTCGATGATCACTATATGGAAATTACGCACGTGCTTCGTGGAGACGATCATATTTCAAACACACCAAAACAAATGCTAGTGTATGAAGCACTGGGTTGGGACGTGCCGCGTTTCGGTCATATGACATTGATTGTCAATGCTGAAACAGGTAAAAAGCTCAGTAAACGGGATACGGATGTCTTACAATTTATCGAGGATTATCGTGAGCTTGGTTACTTGCCAGAAGCTTTGTTTAACTTTATCACTTTACTTGGCTGGTCGCCCGTTGGAGAAGAAGAGCTCTTTTCGAAAGAAGAATTCATTGAAATTTTTGATTATGAGCGTTTAGGTACTTCTCCTGCGGCATTTGATGCCCATAAGCTGGACTGGATAGCAAATGAATATATGAAAGAGCTGGAATTGGATGAACTATTTGAACTTGTCATGCCGCACTTACAAAAACAAGGCCATATGAGTGAAAACCCATCGGAAGAAGAAAGGGCACATTATAAAAAGCTGACTGCTTTATACCAAGATCAAATGAGTTATGCGGCTCAATTACCAGAAGTCGCGGGCTTATTCTTTGACCAAGAGATTGACTGGTCAGAAGAAGAACGCGAAGTGCTTGCTGGTGAAACGGTTCCGGAAGTTTTACATGCGTTTAAAGACCAGTTAAATGAAATGGAAACCTTTAAAGCAGATGAAATTTCAAAAGCGATTAAAGCGGTGCAAAAAGAAACAGGCGTGAAAGGGAAGAATCTCTTTATGCCCATTCGTGTAGCAGCAACGGCACAAAAACACGGTCCACAATTAGGCGATGCGATTGAATTGCTTGGAAAAGAAAAAGTTGTCTCTCACTTAGAAGAAGCTTTAGCCCTGATCAACGCATAAATATGAAACAATAAAAACCTATTTTGATTTTATCGTTGGCTTTAGATAGAATTGAAATAGGTTTTTTAAAATGGTCAATAATCAGATAAGCCGCTTTCCCAAAAGATGTTGCTTCTCTGATGGATGCTGTATAATAGAAGACACCAAAAATGAACAGGAGATTTAACAGATGATTCAACTATATAATACGTTAACGCGTAAAAAAGAAACGTTCCTTCCAATTGAAGAAGGAAAAATTCGGATGTATCTGTGTGGTCCGACTGTCTATAACTATATCCATATTGGAAATGCACGCAGTACGGTCGCCTTTGATACGATCCGACGTTATTTCGAGTACCGCGGATATGATGTGAACTATGTTTCGAATTTTACCGATGTGGATGATAAAATCATCAACGCAGCCAAAGAATTACAGGTAGAAGCGCCAGAATTAGCTGAGAAGTTTATCGAGGCATTTTTTGAAGATACAGAAGCCCTATCTGTGCGAAAAGCCGACCACCATCCGCGCGTGATGCAGACGATCCCTGAAATCATTGAATTAGTAAAGACCTTGATTGAGAAGGGTTTTGCTTATGAGGCAAAGGGCGATGTGTATTACCGGACGAAAAAATTCAAAGCATACGGAAAATTGAGCGGGATGACTGTAGAAGAATTAAAAACAGGCGCAAGTGAGCGTTTAGAAGAAGTAGACTCGGATAAGAAAGAAGAGCCGATTGATTTTGCACTGTGGAAAAAAGCAAAAGAAGACGAAATCAGCTGGGATTCTCCCTGGGGGAAAGGACGACCTGGTTGGCACATTGAATGTTCAGCTATGGCGAAAAAGTTCCTCGGAAACACAATCGATATTCATGCGGGCGGTCAAGATCTCCAATTTCCCCATCATGAGAATGAAATTGCCCAATCGGAAGCCGCAACCGGCGAAACGTTTGCCCACTACTGGATGCATAATGGCTTTGTGACGATGGGGGAGGAGAAAATGAGTAAATCTTTAGGGAATGTTAAGTTAGTGAAGGATTTGCGTAAAATATATAATCCTCTAGTCTTGCGCTTCTTTTTAGCGACTGCTCATTATAGACGACCACTCACCTATACAGAAAAAGCTTTGAAAGATGCCCAAGCAAATGTCCAGCATATCAAAACAGCGATAAATAATGCCACCCATCGTCTGCAAACAACTGTTGATTCCCTTCCTTCTGATGAGGAACAGTTAGCGAAAATGGATGCCTATATTCAACAATTTATCGAAGCGATGGATGATGATTTCCAAGCACAAAACGGGATGACGGTTATTTATGAAATGATTCGTGAACTTAACATCTTAATTGAGGACGAAGAAGTCTCTAAAAAAGTACTTGAAACCTGGTTAAACAGTTTGAAAGAGGTATTAGCCATTTTTGGTTTAGAAAATCTTGAGTCGACAGATGACTTACTAGACGAAGAAGTCGATGCGCTCATTCAAGAACGGGAAGCCGCTCGAGCCGCGAAAGATTTTGCACGTGCGGATGCCATTCGCGATCAATTAAAGGAACAAGGCATTTTACTAGAAGACACCAACCAAGGAATTCGATGGAAGCGAGCAGAAGAGTAATGGAAATAAAAGAGGCAAAATTACTGAACGGTTTAGCATTGGCTTACATGGGAGATGCGGTATTTGAACTGGCGATTCGCGAGTATTTACTGGGAACGGGAAAAACAAAACCGAATCAGCTCCATCGAACAGCGACACGCTATGTGTCGGCCAAAGCACAAGCAGCTATTATGGAAGAAATGCTGAGTCAAGAGGTATTAAAAGAGGAAGAAGTGTCTTATTATAAACGAGGACGCAATTCCAAAATCAACACCAAAGCAAAAAACACAGATATTCAGACGTATTTACAATCGACAGGCTTTGAGTCATTGATGGGTTATTTATATTTAACAAAGCAAACAGAACGCATGGAGACCTTAATTGAATGGTGCATTGCTTTTGTCAACAAAGAGGAGGCTAACGAGTGAGTAAAAAAAGAAGAAACCAACGAGAAAATGAAGCGTCATTACATGATGAATTTGTCATTGGCCGTCATCCGGTCAAAGAAGCGTTGAAGTCCGATCGGGAAATTAATAAATTGTTTGTGCAAGAAGGACAGAGCGGGCGGCCGATTGACGAAATTATTCAACTGGCGAATAAGAAAAAAATAGTCGTGAATTTTGTGCCAAAATCAAAATTAGACACATTAAGCGATCATCAAAATCATCAAGGAGTGGTGCTCTCTTCAAGCCCGGTTGAATACGCCACGATAGATGAGCTGTTTGAAGTCGCCGAAGCCCGTGACGAACGGCCATTTTTTGTGATGCTCGACGGGATTGAAGACCCGCATAATCTGGGGTCGATTTTACGAACGGCGGATGCTACGGGGGTCCATGGTGTGATTATTCCCGAACGTCGGTCAGCCAACCTAACCTCGACGGTGTCGAAAGCTTCTGCCGGTGCTATTGAACATGTAAAGGTTGCGCGTGTGACGAATCTTTCTCAAACCATTCAAGAACTAAAAGAGCGGGGTCTTTGGATTTTTGGAACAGATATGAATGGGACGGACTACCGCGATTGGAATACCGATTCAGCCATTTGTTTAGTAATGGGCAATGAAGGGAAAGGGATTTCCCGTCTCGTCAAAGAGAATGTGGATGAGTTGATTACCATTCCGATGACGGGGAATATGCAAAGTTTAAATGCGAGTGTGGCGGCGGGTATTTTGATGTATGAAGTGTACCGTGACTGGCACCCGTCAAGATAGAGATTAAAACAAGAGACAAACAAAAAAGGATGCCCGCGGCATCCTTTTTGCTTATTCACGACGGAGTCTGCGGCGAAGCCGGTTAACCCACGAAGATTTCAACGGCTCTTTTTTCTGCTGCCGCGCATTCTTTTCTTCTGTTTGGCGCATCAATTCATTTTGCGCACTAATCGGTGGTTTGTCATCAGGGGTCAACTTGCTATAAGATTCATCGCTTTGCAAGACCCAAGCTTTTGTATTGTCGCTTAAAAAGAGCGCTAGCGTCTCTATAATGGTTTCTTTGATCGTTTTTGACAAAATAGGGAAAGCAATTTCTACACGGTGGACCATATTTCTGGTCATCATATCCGCTGAGGACAAGTACAAATCGGACTGTCCATTATTATAAAAATAATAAATCCGGCTATGTTCTAAAAACCGCCCGACAATGCTTCGAACCGTTATATTTTCACTGACGCCAGGAATTCCTGGAATCAAGCTGCAAATACCGCGAATGATTAAATCAATTTTTACCCCTGCTTGACTGGCTTCGTACATTTTCTCAATCAGTACTTTATCTGTTAATGAATTCATCTTGGCGGCAAAATAACCATTTCCATGGGCTTTTTGCATCGCCATTTCATTTTCCAACTTTGCCAAGAAGGCATCTCTAATTTTATAAGGCGATACATGCAAATGGGTGTAGTCCGGCTGTCTGGAATAACCACTTAAGTAATTAAAGAAATCAGTGGCATCTTGCCCGATACTCTCATTACTTGTGAGGACCCCCATATCTGTGTACTGCTTGGCTGTTTTTTCATGGTAATTCCCTGTACCCAAATGCACATACCGTTTAAAGCCGCGTCCGACTTTCTTTGTAATTAATGTGATTTTACTATGAGTTTTTAACTCGCGGACACCGTATAGGATGTGGACACCGGCATCTTCCAACTCTTTCGCCCAAATCACATTGTTTTCTTCATCAAAACGGGCCTTTAATTCCATCAGCACCGTTACTTGGATGCCTGATTTTGCGGCCTTGATTAAGGACTGAACTAAGGCGGAATTTTCACTCACCCGGTAAAGCGTCATTTTAATGGAGACCGTTTTTGAATCCATCGCCGCTTGATGGACAAACTCTAAAATCGGTGCAAAGGAATCATACGGATGGTGCAGATAGATATCTTGTGTATCGGCGACAGAGAAAATAGAGGCGCCTTCTAAAATCGAAGGGTAGTTGGGTGTAAACGCAGGGTATATGAGCTCGGGATGCGTTTCGCCCAAAGCATCTTTCAAACCAAATAAATACGTTAAATCTAATGGACCTTCTATTCTGTAAACATCATGCTCGCTTAATTCTAATTTATCACTGAGGAAGTAAATGTCTTCTTCAAGTTTTTGACCCGCTTCACGTGTATCGACTTCCAAACGCACTGCCATGCCATTCTTTCGTCGTTCAATGTAATCTTCGATGACGCGTAATAAATCATCCGCACCTTCTTCTTGAATCTCTAAATCTGCGTTTCGCGTCACGCGAAAGGTAAAAGATTCCATCACGCTATAGCCGATAAATAATTCATTTAAATGATACGTAATGATGTCTTCGACAAAGACAATCGCTTTGGTTTGATTTTCATCCGCCTTTAATAGATGAAACCGTTCCACCAGAGGCGTGATCGGAATAATCACGGCATACGGCTCACCTTCCCGCTCTAAATGGACAAAAATCTGCAGATTTCCATCATGTAAATGGGGAAAAGGACGGTAAGCATCGACACCATAGGGGGTGATGGCCGGCTCAATCTGTTCGTCAAAAATATCCCGTACTTGATTTTTTTGAGCTTGTGTCAATTCTTCTATTTGAGGAAATGCGTACCCAAGCGCTTCAACTTCTTTCAATTTTTCTGTGTAAATACTGTACTGCCTTTCAACGATTTTACGATTCTTCTTTGTGATCTCTTTTAGTTGCTTTTGTGGCAGCCAACCTTTTTTCGAATCTCTTTCCTCGACACCTAATTTATATTGATCTTGTAAGCCAGCAACCCGCACTTGGATAAATTCATCCAAATTTGAGCTGCCAATTGCTATGAAACCTAACTGTTCAAGTAAAGGATTGGTTTCATCCAAAGCTTCCAGTATCACTCGCTCGTTAAAGTCGAGCCATGAGATTTCCCGGTTTTGATAGTATATGGGTGCTGATAAGTCCAAATGTTCCTCTTCCATGAATATCCCTCCGCAAATGAAATGGTCTTACTCGTATGGATGAAGTTTACCGATTACTCGGCAACTTCAAAATGGATGGTTACGGAGTCCCCAACGGCACGCTCCAAATGGTTGCGCTGTTTATTGGCTTGGAATTCTTCTGAAACAATATCTCCAGAGTATTTGACAAATAAATCGTAACCTTCATTTTCGTTCTTTTCTAAAGAAAGATCTCTGATTGTATTTACATGTGAATCATTTAAAGCTTCTGAAAATTTAATAATACTTCCTAACTTCATCAACAATTCCTTTTCTTCCTCTGAAAACCAGCCTTCTAGTCCACTTAAATACTGACGATATAACGAGCGGTTTTTATAACTGGCGAGCAGTGCGAGGCGGGCTCGGTCAAAATGATCAAAGCCATGTAAATTTGTATTTGAAATGACGTAAAACGTGTGTTGTGAACTGGAGTCGTTTTCAATAAAACTGCCCAAGTTATATAAGGTTGCCCCGTAATACATCAATTCCAAATGTTCAATATCTACAGTAAGCAAATCATTCTTCTCTAATTCAATCAGCACCATGTCAGCAATCGTGATGCGCTGATCGGTTGAAAACTGTTGGACACTATATTGCGTAGATAAACGAATGACCGTCTGCTGCGGCACACTCATTAAACTATAAGGTTCGTTATGTTCCTCGTTTAGATGATGAATCACAACTCCCTCACGCAACCCGCGTCTAGATAACACAAATTCATCTGACTTTGCCACATTCAGTAGTTGCTGAAAAACAATCGTTGCTGGGACAATTGTATCTTTACGATCTTGACTCAGCCCATCCAAAGAATCCAACTCGTCGTAATCTTTTGAGCAAAAGAGCGCTAAGGTGTCATCCACCCATTCCGGTTTCATGGGATAGCCGTGCATTCCAGCAAGCGGGTACTCATGTTGCAGTTGATATACTTCAGCTACATTTCGTGCGGAACCGCCAATGCCGATGGTTGGCAATTTGGCTTTCTTTAGCCAAGGAATACTTTTGAACTGTTTTTTGACCCATTGTGTTGTTTCTTTTATCGCCTCCGGATCAGAATGTTTTTTGTCTTTAAAAAACTTATTCTTTAAACTGACAGCCCCAAATGGGAAACTATGGAACTCAATGACTTCTTTATTTTTGAAAAGCGTCACTTCCGTACTGCCCCCGCCGATATCCACTGAGATTCCGTCATAGATGTTAAAGGTATAACGAACAGCATAGTTACCAAAGAAAGCTTCTTCTTTATCGGAGAGCACTCGCATCGTTAAACCGGTCTTTTCTTTGACATGATCCACAATGTCTGCCACATTGCTTGAATTACGTACAGCTGCGGTAGCAACGGGAATTAAACGATCAACGTCATATTCTGCAATAATTTCTAAATAGTTGTGAATCAAGTCGGTGAGTATTTGAATGCCGGTGTCGTTCATCTTGCCCTCTTCGACATATTGAACGAGTCTGGCGGACACTTTAATATTTTGTAATTCGTTGACTTCATAATAAGACTGTGTGTCAATATTAAAGATAACGAGTCGAACCGTATTTGATCCAATATCAATTAAAGCGATTCTTTCTATTCCTGGTTGTTTTTTCATATAAACCCATTCCTATCTATGATTTTCCTCGGTTTTCTTGTCTCCTTAATCATACTAAATAACCAAAGCGTTTGTCTAAATATTAGAAAGATTTTCTATAAGTTCATTATAAAAGACGTAAACATTACAAAATGAGTAATTTTAAGGCCTTATATTACGAATATTACTAAATTTACTTGAAATAGTAAATGAAATGAAACACGAATCCTTAAAATAGGGGGTAGAATACTAGAGGTAGAGGGACAAGCCCTCTGTTAGCGAAATAATAATGAGAAATGATATTTTTAAATCAGAAAGGATTCCTAAAGCATATGAAGAAGTGGATCAAAAAAGTTGTGGCTGTATCTTTTGTTATGGCACAATTTTTAGTTACTCCAGCAGTTTCAGCAAGCTCATTGGAAAACATTCAAAAAGAGAAGAACGCAGTCGAACAAGAAATTACGCAACTACAAGCAGACGTCAGTACACGTTTAGAAGAAGTGAGCCAAATTACGATAGCGCTCGATGAATTGCGACAAGAAATTGCGCAGCACAAAGAAACGATTACTGAAACAGAAGAAGATATTGAAGTTCAAGAAGTCGTTGTGCAAGAGCGTTTTGAGTATGCGGCAGATCAATTACAAGCCCTGCAGAAAAATGAAGTCAACCAAAATATGATTCTAGGCTTATTACAAGCTGAAAGCTTATCCGAATTAATTGGCAAAGTGGTTGCAGTGACTCGTTTAACAGGCGCAAGTGAAGATCGTCTAATCGAAGCACAAGAAGAACAAGAGAAATTAGATGCCTTGCAGCAAGAATTGCTTGTTCAAAAAGAAGCATTGGATGGAAAAGAAACAGAAACCGTTCAACAAAAAGAACAACTGGATACAAAGGTGGCACAATTACAAACGGACTTAGCAGCCAGTGAGACACAATTAAGTGAACTCACTGCTGAAGAAGACCAAATCAGAACAGAAATTGCCGCCGCCCAAAAAGCTGCACAAGAAAAAGCAGCCAGAGAAGAAGCAAAAACACAAGCTCAAGCAAAAGATCAACCAGCGGAAGAAAAGAACGCAGAAACACAAGAAGCATCAACAGTACAAACAGCAAGCTCATCAGCTTCTGAACAAACAAAAGCACCAGAAAGCAAACCGACGCCAGAGCCTAAGCCACAAGAAAAAGCTGCAGGTTCATGGATGAGTTTCCAATCAACCGGATATTCAACGCAACAGGCTGGATTAAGTACACATACAGCAACTGGTATTGATTTACGCGTCAATCCACGCGTAATTGCAGTAGATCCAAGTGTTATTCCATTAAATAGTTTAGTGGAAATTGAAGGCTTAGGAGTCTATATTGCTGGAGACACTGGTGGAGCCATTAATGGCCGAATCATTGATATTCATTACCCATCCGTTGGTCAAGCTTTAAGCTGGGGCCGTCGGAATGTAAATATCCGTATTCTTAACTAATTCATTTAAATAAAATAACATCGCGTCGGTTACTCAAAAGTAGCCGACGCTTTTTTCATAGGCAAATCCATAGAGATAGAGAAAAAGTCTGATAGAATAGGAGTAACGATAAAAGAAGGAGTGAAACAGTTGATCGAAAAAACCTTTCGAGTAGAAAGTCACCATTCAGCTAAGGAAATGGGTTCGGGGGATTTAGACGTGTTATCGACCCCTTCATTGATTGCTTTTATGGAGAATGTAGCAAAGGAACAGACCGCAGAGCACCTTGAAGCAGGTGAAACAACCGTTGGGATAGAGTTAAATGTAGAGCACCTCAAAGCTACCGCGATCGGAAGCAGTATTCAAGTACGGGGCGAATTGATAAAACAGAAAAAAGCCATTTTGTCTTATACGATAGAAGCGTATGAAGAGGGAGAGTTGATTGGCAAAGGCACCCATAAACGAGCAATCGTTCAAGTAGAGAAATTTATGAAGAGGCTAAAAAAGAGGGGTACAAATGAAAAGTGAAACCATTGATTTTTTGCTTTTTACAGTGAAACAAACGAAAAACAGCCTCGTCGATGTGACAGTTGATTTAAACGCGCGGGAATATAAAATTGAAAAGACAGACCTTTACGGACAAACACTTGCACCAGAAATGGGAGGCAAGTTGCGCCGTAAAAAAGTAGCCGATTTTTATAACAGATTAACTGAGTTAAACCTTGATTCTTTTCCGCTTAAACAAAATAATACGCTACCTATTCATTTAAAAAGTGCCACCTTAATGTATATCATCAAGGACACGACATATTATACTGATGGAAACAGCCAACACCGTTTATCGCTTTTACATAAAGCATTAGAAGAGCTAGTCGGGACGACATTTGGTTCTTATGCTTTTTATTAAAGAAGAAAGGTTTTGACAGACTGGAATGTTTGTTCGGTTTGTGATATAATGAAAAATGCGAAAAAATAGAAGGGGGGTATGCATATGGCCACAGAACTTGTCGAAAACAAATTAAAGCTGTTACCGGATTTGCCAGGCTGTTATATTATGAAAAACGAAAAAGGCAGAATCATCTATATTGGGAAAGCTAAAAACTTAAAAAATCGTGTGCGGTCTTATTTTACAGGCAAGAAAGAAGGAAAGACTGCTTTACTCGTTCAGGAAATCCGAGATTTTGAATATGTGGTGACAAGTTCGGATAAGGAAGCCTTACTCTTAGAGGTAACGTTGATTCAAAAACACAAACCTCGCTATAATATCCTCTTGAAATTTGGGACGTCCTATCCTTATTTGAAAATTACCAACGAACGTCATCCGCAGCTCGTGATCACTTCAAAAGTCAAAAAAGATGGCGCCGATTATTTCGGTCCTTATCCAGATGTGCGAGCTGCCCAGCAAACCCAGCAGCTGCTTCAAAAAATCTACCCATTAAGAAAATGTAATGGGCATCAAAAAAGAGCCTGTCTGCATTATCATATTGGTCAGTGCATCGGCCCTTGTGATCACGACGTTTCTGTTGAAGAATATAAAGCGCAAATCAAGCGAATCAAATCCTTTTTAAATGGGAATGTGGCCACCATCAAAAACGACTTGAAAGAAAAAATGGAAGCTGCTTCTGCGGAATTAAACTTTGAAGCGGCAGCTGAGTTTAGAAATCAAATCAGCTATATTGAACAAACCGTTGAAAAACAATCGGTCGTCTTTAATGATTTTGTTCCACGAGACTTTTTCAACTACCATGTGGAACATGGGTGGATTTCTATTCAGGTTTTCTTTGTACGGCAAGCGTCACTGACTAAACGAGAAGTGGCGATGTACCCGATTAAAGATGAAGCAAATGAAGAGCTGCTGAAATATATCTTGCAGTATTATCAAGACAGCAACAATATAGTGCCCAAAGTTGTTTATGTGCCCGCAGGCGTTGACCGTGAGCTTTTAAAAGAAGAACTCGACACCACCATTCATACGCCGCAACGCGGGGAAAAGAAACGTTTGTTGGACTTGGCCGGAAAAAATAGTAAGTTAGCATTGAAACAAAAATTCCATCTTATAACAATGGAACAACTAAAAACAACTGGTGCTTCTGAAGAATTATCGGAAGCGTTGAATTTACCTTATATTGAACGGATCGAAGCCTTTGACCATTCCAATATTCAAGGAACAAGTCCGGTCTCTGCGATGGTCTCCTTTGTCGAAGGCAAACCAGACAAAAGCAATTACCGAAAATTTAATATTAAAACGGTGGAAGGAAGTAACGAAGCGGCAACGACTCGTGAAGTAATTCGACGCCGATATTCGCGTTTGTTGAAAGAAGAGGGTGAATTTCCTGATTTAATTTTGATGGACGGCGGGAAAATTCAAGTCAATGCCGCTAAAGACGTGCTTGAAAATGAATTGGGATTAGACATCCCTGTGGCTGGAATGGTAAAAGATGATCGTCACCAGACGGCGCAGCTGATTTTTGGAGAAAATCATACACCCGTCTCCCTTCATCCGCGCAGTCAAGCCTTTTATTTAGTGCAGCGGATTCAAGAGGAAGTACACCGTTTTGCGATTACTTTCCATCGCAATGTGCGCAGTAAGAATAGTTTTTCTTCTATTCTTGATGATATACCGGGCGTCGGTCCAAAAACGCGTACCAAATTATTGCGGCACTTTAAGTCGTTAACTGTCTTGCGTGATGCAGATTTGCAAGAAATTACCGATTTAGGCATTAATCGAAAAACGGCGGAGAATGTCAAAGAAACCCTTGCGGACTATGAGGTCAAACCCGCAAGAAAAAATAAAACCAGGTAATGAGAGAAGTGATTCTCCCACTATCTGGTTTTTGTGTTGCTTTTTAAAACGTAGGAATTGTAAAAACCTAATCGGTAATTGTCATCGAATACATACTCTGCTACTTCATCTTCTACTTTTTTTCGAGAATAGTGATCAAACAGCGTAGTAATTAAAGCACTTAGTGCCGCATCTTCCTCATATTTGACCCTTAATTCATAAACGGTCGTTCCATGGGTTAAGTCTTTTTCACACTCCATAATTAATTCATTGTCTTTATGGGTCGTGAAATATAAGTCTTCAAAATCTCCTGTAATCACCCATTTATGTGGATGCAAGGTGAAATAAGAGTCACGTAGTCCAAAAAGCCCGGGATGTTTTCGCATAATCCCTATTTTCTCTTGTCTTTCATAAAGTTCAAAGATAGGGATAGGTGATAACTTTTGTTGTCTCATAGTCAGCAAGTGCTCGCCGTTTATTTTATAAATGGACATTTGATCGTTTTTTCTGCCCCAGCGTCCCTCAATAAGATAGACAATTTGACCTCGATGATCTCGTACCGACATTCGTTGATTATTTTTGGTATTTTCTTTAATAAACAACTGTATCATTTCAGTAACCTCCTCACGAAGTCCTCATTAGATAGTATACCATGGATAGCAAGGGAGAATAAAGAAAAACCGGGACAAACGCTTCGAACGTTTGTCCCGGTTGCAATAACGGCATGGATTAAAAGTGCAGACTCTTTCCATCCAACACGCGTTCAATAATTTGAGCTACTGCGTCTTCTGTGTGGCTTGGGGCCTGATAAGTAGCGATTTCTTTTGCGCGCGGATGGGCATTAGAGACGGCATAACTATGGTCCGCCCACTCCAGCATCGTCAAATCGTTAATATTATCGCCAATAGTAATGACTTCACTCGGCTTGTAACCTTGTGAAGCCGCATATTCAGCGACTGCCCGCCCTTTATTGGCCTCTTTATTGTTGATTTCAATATTGTTTGAGCTAGCTGAAGTCACAATCAATTCAGGTAAAGTTTTTTCGACTGTTTGTTGAATGTCGGCTAATACCTTAGCGTTTTTATCGGCATTAAAAATGGTTTTCAATACTTGGATGTCTGGATTTTGATACAAGAAAGAATAGTCATCCACTGTTTGAACATTTAAATGGCTTAAACGCTCTTGAATGACTGCCAGAGCTTCTTCATCGGACAATGATTGATTAATCGATTGAAACACGGATTTAAAAGCTTGCACATAATCTTCAATCGACTGGTTGGAATAAGTAACATCCTGGGTAATGAATTCATTATGGACCCCATAGTTTCCAACAATATCAACCAACTCTCTAGTTTCTTCTTGATTGATTGCCCGTGTGAATTGCAGCTTTTCTTCTCGGTCAAACAATCGAGCACCATTTAATTCGATAAAAGAGCAAGTAATGCCTTGTTCTTTAGCCAGGGAATAGCCTGAACCAACTGTCCGGCCAGTGGCTATGGCAAAATCAAGCCCTGCTTCTTGTGCACGAAAGATAGCCTCCGTCGCTCGTGGAGTAATTTCAATGTTTTCATTTAATAAAGTGCCGTCCATATCTGTTACAATGAGTTTAATCGACAAAATATTCTTCCTCTCTTTTGATATCATTCGTATTCTACCAAAAGATGGATGAAATAACAGCATAATTTGTGTATCATTTCTGTAAAGTCACCCTGACTAACGAAAGGATGTAAAAAAATGACAATTCCGATTACAAATAGTTGGCAGCCGATTATAGAAGAAGTGACCCAGGAAAAAAACTACCAAAAACTGCGGACATTTTTAAAAAAAGAATACAAGGAACATACCATTTATCCAGAAATGTTTGATATTTGGACGGCTTTTCAGTGGACACCTTTTGACGAAGTAAAGGTCGTTATTTTAGGGCAAGACCCGTATCATGGGCCAAGACAAGCTCATGGCTTAAGCTTCTCCGTTCAGCCGGGTGTAGCTATCCCGCCCTCTTTGCGCAATATCTACCAAGAGTTGGAAGATGACTTAGGGATTAAACCGGTGAATCATGGCTATTTAAAATATTGGGCCAAGCAAGGGGTCTTTTTGTTAAATAGTGTCTTAACGGTGCGTGCCCACCAAGCCCATTCCCATCGCGGAAAGGGGTGGGAAGAGGTCACTGACTATGCGATTGCTTCCTTAAATCGACGCGAAGAGCCGATTGTGTTTATTTTATGGGGAGCAGCGGCCCAGAAGAAACGGGCACTTATTGATGAATCCCTCCACTTTGTCTTAACGGCCCCGCACCCAAGTCCGTTGTCAGCGTACCGCGGCTTTTTTGGTTCGAAGCCTTTTTCAAAAACGAATGAACACTTCATCCAATCGGGACAAGAACCGATCGATTGGCAATTGCCGGCGGATGTCTAACCCAAAAACGAGTTGACAGTGAGTGAGAGTTGATGGTAGAATCTGATGAGGTCAATTTATATAGAAATGAGGGGCCATAAATGAAAAAGAATAAAGCAGCTTTGGCTTGTACGGTTTGTGGGTCTCGTAATTACGCTCTGAATTTTGGAGCAAAAACACGCACTGAGCGTTTAGAAGTTAAAAAGTTTTGTAAATATTGCAAAAAACATACGTTGCATAAAGAAACGAAGTAAGAGTATTCGAAAACAATGAAGACGAAGCCGAAAGGGGTTTGGCTGTAGAATGAGTAAGGTAAGTAGTTTTTTTAAAGAGGTACGACATGAAATGCGAGAAACAACCTGGCCTTCTGGAAAGATGATGCGTAAATACACGATTTCTATTTTTACGATTCTGATTCTGTTCGCTCTCTTTTTCTTTGCTACAGAATCGGTCATGGTGTGGCTACTTTCTCTGATTTAATTTGTGGAAACTCTAGCATAACGAAAAGAATCGTGCTATACTGTGAACCAGTTGGGAACCTTCTAGACATTGATGTCGGAGAAGGTTTTTTAATTTGACAAAAATAAACATAAAAAACAACGAAAAATAGAGGTGAAAAAATGAATACATTTGATCGAATCAGTCAGGAAAAAAATTGGTATGTCCTCCATACGTACTCCGGTTACGAGAAGAAAGTTCAGCAGAACTTAGAATCACGGATGTCCAGTATGGGAATGGAAGAGAATATTTTTGAAATCCTAGTACCCGAACAAGAAGTGCGCGAAGAAAAAGACGGGGAGATGGTTTCAAAAATGAAGAAAGCTTTCCCTGGATACGTTCTTGTACAAATGATTATGTCGGATGAAGCATGGTATGTCGTGCGAAATACACCAGGTGTTACTGGCTTCGTCGGCTCACATGGAGCTGGAAGTAAACCTTCTCCCTTGTTACCTGAAGAAGTAGACGATGTCATGCGCAGTATCGGTGTGAATCCGCGGAAAGTCTCGATTGCTTTAGAAGTCGGGCAAGCCGTTCAAATCACAGGTGGTGCCTTTGCAGGCATGGAAGGTGTGGTTGAAGATTTCGACGAAGACAAAGGAAAAGTAACGGTACTTGTTGAAATGTTCGGCCGTGAAACAGATACGGAACTTGATTATTCACAAGTAAAAGAAATCGAAGAAGGTTTTACGTTATAATAGCCCAGCAGTCAAAAGCTCTCTCTTTCATTTAACAGCTTAGAGGGCTTTTTTCATGAAAAGAGAAGAGCACCCAAAAAATCTTGAAAAAACTTGCTTTTTTAGAGAAACAATGCTAAAATAGCTCGGTACGTTTAAGGGCAATTGTGCGCTTAAGCCGTATGTTAGAGGTGGGAGGGGAAATACTTAACCCCATTTTAACCACTCGCGGACAAAACAAGGAGGTATGTCTCGTGGCAAAAAAAGTTATAGACGTAGTTAAATTACAAATTCCAGGAGGAGCAGCAACACCTGCGCCCCCAGTAGGACCAGCTTTAGGTCAAGCAGGAATTAACATTTCTGGCTTTACAAAAGAATTTAACGCACGTACAGCAGATCAACAAGGAACAATTATTCCTGTTGTAATCACAGTATATGAAGACCGTTCATTTACATTTGTAACAAAAACTCCACCAGCTTCGGTTTTACTGAAAGAAGCTGCAGGTATTGGCTTAGGTTCAGGTGAACCAAATACTAAAAAAGTGGGAACAGTTACATCGGATCAAGTAAGAGAAATTGCTGAAACAAAACTTGAAGACTTAAACGCAGCTGACGTAGAAGCAGCTATGCGTGTAGTTGAAGGTACAGCTCGAAGCATGGGCATTACTGTCGAAGGCTAAAACGCATCGATAATAGAGATTGAGTGTGCTCGTGCGAATACACAAATGCATTGTGTATATTAAGTGGGAGGTCAATCCGTTAGTACCACATAAGGAGGATTTAATCGTGGCAAACAAAAAAAGAAGTAAAAAGTATCTTGCTGCATTAGAACAAGTAGACCGTGAAAAAGAATATGGTTTACGTGAAGCAGTAAGCTTAGTAAAAGAAATTGATTATGCAAACTTTGACGCAAGTGTTGAGATTTCATACCGTTTAGGGGTTAACCCGAAACACGCTGACCAGCAATTACGAGGTTCATTAGTTTTACCAAATGGTACAGGAAACACTCAAACAGTTGTTGTCTTTGCAAAAGGCGAAGCGGCAGACGCGGCTCGTGAAGCAGGCGCAGACTTTGTTGGGGAAGAAGACTTAGTCGAACGCATTGAAGGCGGCTGGTTAGATTTTGA
>JBHWQC010000025.1:0-6146 GCA_043425375.1 Atopostipes sp. | reverse complement strand
TTTATTTTTTCAAACAAAAAAGCACCACTCTAAATAAGTCGCGCTCGCAAAAGTTGGACTTATCTCTCAAGAAAATCTTGTTGGATGGAGCACCGTGCTCAATGAGTCGGTTGCTGAAGCTTCATCGGGCCAAATCCCTCCGCTTCTCTTGATAAGGTGGTTTATTCATTTGTAGGTTTATTATAACAGAAATGGACGCACAGTCTTCACCATACGTCCATCTAATTTCTTATTTATTCTTGAAATTATTTCTCATACTTCTTAATGCGCTCAACAATCGCCTCGACTAAATCCTTCTCTTTCACTCCTGTAACTTCTTGAATGACTTCATCTAAAGGCTGCTCTTCTAGCATGGATTGCAGGGTGACACTTTCTTTGTCTTCCGGATCATCGTAATGAAAGATCATTCCAACTGTGTCTAGTAATGCATCATAGCTTAATCCTCTACTCTTCAATTCTCGGATAGGCGAAATAAAACGTTCGGTATAACCGAGTTTACGAATAGGTGTCCGTCCAACGCGTACTACGTCGTCTGAAATATAAGGGTTTCTAAAACGATCAATAATCGTTTCTTGATAAGCTTTATGTTCAGTCGGATTAAATTCCCACTTGTCTATCAACAACTGTCCTGTTTCTTCTAACACAGCTTTTAATTGTGCAAGCACTCGTTCATCCTCAATGCCTTCTTTGATGGTCTCGTAACCATACATCTTCGCCGTATAAGCCACCGTTGCATGACCCGTATTAACTGAAAAAAGTTTGCGTTCTATAAAAGATTCTAAAGATTCGACATAGTGAACACCATCTAATTTTAAAGCTTTATTCTTCATTTGTGTTTCATCCACGATCCACTCACTAAAAGGCTCAACGGATACAAATAAAGGATCCTCATGCGATTGCATCGGGATAATTCGATCAACCGCTGCGTTTGGAAAACCAGCTAATTCATCTAGTTGTTCTTTTTCGGGTTCAGAAAGATCGTCGAAGACATATTCTTTCAGCTTCTGACTTCCACCAATCATATTCTCACATGCCATGATATCTAAGGAAGCATCGTTTCCCGCTTCCACTCTTCTTTGAAGTCCTTGTGCAATGAGCGGTGCAATATATTTCAAAATATTTGGACCGATCGCTGTTGTTACAATATCTGCATCCGCAATCTCTTCAGCTACTAATTCAGGTTGAAATTGATTGTTTATCCCTCGGACATTATTAATTGAGATCATCTCTTCTTGAGGAGCGGCTAAGGAAATCTCATACTCTTTTCGAGTATTCAGCGCATCAATAATCTCTTCGGCGATATCGACAAAAACCACTTCAATACCATTTTTATGAAGCACTTCTCCAATAAATCCTCGTCCTATATTTCCAGCTCCAAAATGTACTGCTTTCATTGGTTACGCTCCTTTAATTAGTGTTAGAATTTCGTCTTCTGTTTGCGCATCTGCTATTTTTTGAACATTCCCTACATCTTCACAAAGAATAGCAATTTGAGAAAGTAAGTCTAAATGCTCTCCACCCTTGCCGGCAATCCCGAAAACCACAGTCACTAAATTTTCTCCAAAGCGAACACCCTCAGGAACTTGGATAATCGAAATCCCCGATTTCTTAATCATATGGCCCGAATCTCCTGTACCATGTGGAATCGCAATAAAATTCCCCATATAAGTGGATAAGTCATCATCTCGTAAAATCATCTGTTTAATATATTCTTCTTCGACTAGGTCTTGTTCTACTAGTAATTTTCCGGCTAATTTTATAGCTTCATCTTTATCTGCAAAGCTTTGATTTAAGGCAATCATTTCTTTTGTTATGTTCATTTTTAACATCCTTCCTACTGTAAAAGCTTGGTTAAAATCTCAACACTTAAATGTTCAAACAGCTCTTTTAATTCTTCGGTGCTTCCATTTTGATAGACTTTTATATACTCTTCTTTTTCAATCAGTGAACTACTAATGGTTCCTAAAAAGTCGGTAGTCATCTCATCCATTGTCTCCGGCCCTAACATCACAATCATTCGATTGACCATTGTCGGCTCCCGGTCCATCCCTATCGCTTCGAGCGGATATTTTAATTCCTGCAATTTCAAAATTGGTTGTGTAATCTGCTTATCCGTTGTATGAAGCAACATAATTCCGGATTCTGGGATAGCGAGCGGGGAACTTTCCAAACGCTTATTAATTTTCTTTTTCAATGTTGGATGATTCTTAAACTCTTCGTCTAAATAGTCGGCCAAATCTTCAAATTCTTTTGCAACGAATAAGACTTCAAAATTTTCAATAATTGAAGCTGTCATATCCATAAATTGTTTAACCTTTTTATAAGAACCCTTCGTTTTTACAACAGGTGATGGTTGACTGCGCACCTTTTCAATGGATGTATGTTGGCTTAAACGCTGCTTGATCATTTCAATTTCCTGGTCGTCTAATATCGGATTAATTAAAGTGTAATTGTGTTCAAATCCTGTCAACATAATCGTCGAAAAAATCACTTCATACTGATCAATATCTACTTCATTTAAATCAATCGCCCGAACCACATCTATATGTTTAATTTCTGGAATGGAACGTTCCAAACGTGTTTTTAATATTTTGGAAGTACCTATTCCACTCGTACAAACCACTAATATTTTTAAATCTCTACGATACTCGTGTTTTTCAAAACTTGAAGCAAAGTGGGTAACCACGTAGCCAATTTCTTGTTCTGAAAAAATAGTAGGCGAGAAGACTTCGATCAATTTTTCTTCTACGGTTGAATATAAGTTAGGATATTGTTGTTTTAACTTTGTAAGAACTTCATTTTCAATTTCGGGAAGATTAAGTTCGAGTCTTTTTAACGCTGCCCCAATATGATTAATCAAATCATGATACAAAACATTGTCTCGATTAAAATTAAACGCAAATTCAGAAGACACTAATCGAATTAAATACTTGATGTTATAACCTAGTTCCATATCGTATGACTGCTGGAAGATACTGTGACTTTGTTGCGCGTTAATCCCTCTTAACTGCATCGCGAAAAAAGACAATTCCGCTGTATTTAAAAGTTTTTTATAAGAAGATTCAAATACTTTTACGACCGATAAAATTTGTTGGACGTATGGAAACAAGAGGTCATGATCAATTGAATATAAATGTTTAATTGTCTTCTTATTTTTTAAACGAATCAACGAAATCGTCATCATAATAAGAAAATTCATCAAAATATCATCTGAGATTTTACTTGATAGTTCAGGCTGCTGTCGATTAAAGGCTTGATACACCATTTGTAAGAGCGAAGAATCCATTAGTGAAAGTAAAAATTGAGATTCTGTTTCAATCGTTTCTGGTGCCTTTTGTTCGAGCATTTGAAAAAAATCAAATTCATTGATTTCATAAGACAATATCTGACTGAGGTATAACCGAATGTATACCTCACTCCCAGATACGTAAAATGTCTGCTTGTCCGTGCGTTTGATCGCAATATTATATTTTGTGAGTACTTTATTTAAATAGTTAATATCTTGTTGTATTGTTGCCATAGACACATTAAAGGTTTGCACGAAAGAATCAGAGGAGAATCTGGCTTCTGTTTGTAAAACAATCATTCCAAACAATGCAATTTGTCTTTTGTCAACATCCGCCCATTCAATCGCTAACGGTTCTTGTAATTCATGGGAGAGATCTTGTAAGGCGGTTTCACTGCCTCTTAAGCCATGAAGTTTCCCTTCTTTTTCAAGCATTAAATCCAAATTTTTGAGGGTATCTTCTAATGACGATAATTCGCGATAGACCGTACGTCTGCTCACGTTTAAATTGTGCATTAATTCTTTAATGGAAACTCCCTCAGAATTCTCCTTCATAAGGCGTAAAATTTTCATCTCTCTATTGGAAAAATACACCACGTTTTATCACCGTTTTCTCTTTTTTCTAGTACTTGCTTAAAACATCCTGCAATTCTTTGTCATTTAAGACATCTCCTACGACTTCTTTATGCGCTACATTTACTTGTCCATCTAAAGCGTTCGGTACGATAAATAATACATTTTCATCATCGACCACTTCATTGACATCGACTTTTTTAATGCGTAGAGGCTTTTCTTGTCTTTTAATTTCAGTTTGCAGGATTTCTGTAAACATTGTACCAGACCCACGGGTTGTATCGTCATAAACCACATGAATTTGCTCAATACTTTTTTCTGATTCTGTCGTTTTTGTCGTTGTTGTTTGTGTTTCTGGTTGAGTTTCTGTTGCTGTTTCTCCAGAAAAGTTTCGAACGATCTCATCGTATTTCGGACTCTGTAAGAAATTATCGACAGATACGTGCGTGGCATTCGGAGCCATTTGCTGCGCTCGATTGGTTAATTCTTGTTGGGTAATGACCAGTGTATCTGAACCTGCCTTTAATTGATTAATGGCTAAATTCGTCACATCCACATCGACATCTTCTTCTTGGAATTTTTTACGAAGTAAAGAAGCGCCCATTGCACTTGAACCCATTCCGGCATCACATGCAAAAATGACTTTTTGAATTTGGTCCGTCGAAATACCATCGACTGCCTCGCCTTCTCCAGCTGATACGCCTTTAGAAGATGCTTTTCTTGCTTGTGTTCGCTCAACTTCAGCTTGTAAATCATAATCTTCTTCTGTTGATTTATCACGTCTTAATAAGAAGGCTGCAATGGCGAATGAAACCAATGCTCCGGCTGCAACCCCTGCAAGTACTTGTAGCCACTCTCCACGGGGTGTCATGGCCATCACTGCAAAAATTGAACCAGGTGATGCAGGTGCAGCTAAACCAGCATTCAGTAATTGATTAACAAAGGTCCCTGTTACCCCGCCACCAATCACCGCGAAAAACAAACTCGGTTTCATCATAACGTAAGGGAAGTAAATTTCGTGAATCCCCCCTAGGAAATGGATAATCATTGCTCCAGTAGAAGAGCTTTTTGCTGAACCTTTACCATATAAAGCAAAGGCAAGTAAAATTCCTAAACCAGGGCCTGGATTAGCTTCTAAAAGATAGAGAATCGATTTTCCAGTTTCTAATGCTTGCTCTGTTCCTAGAGGCGTTAAAATTCCATGATTGATCGCGTTATTCAAGAATAAAATCTTAGCTGGTTCAACAAAAATATTCGCTAAAGGTAAGAAGCCCGTGCGAATAATAAAGTCTACCCCTTGGGCCATCAATTCAGTCCCAGCGGTTACTGCAGGTCCTATGGCATAAAAGCCAAGGATGGCTATTAATGCGCCTAAGATTCCTGCGGAGAAGTTATTATAAAGCATTTCAAAACCTGTACGAACTTTCGTTGAAAACATTCTGTCGAATTGCTTCATAACCCAGCCGCCTAAAGGACCCATAATCATTGCACCAATAAACATTGGAATCGGCGATCCGACAATAACCCCCATGACGGCAATCGCTCCGACCACTCCACCGCGTTCTTCATAGACTAATTTTCCACCTTGAAAAGCGATCATAATTGGTAGTAAGTAATTGAGCATTGGGTCAACTAACTGGGCGAGTTCCTCGTTCGGTAGCCATCCAGTTTCAATAAATAGAGCCGTAATCAAACCCCATGCAATAAACATTGCAATGTTCGGCATAATCATACTACTTAAATTAGAGCCTAACCGTTGCACCGAGGCTCGAAAAGAGCCAGATTTGCTATCTTCTACTCTTGTAGACATATTGTTTCCTCCTAAATTTGTATTCTACTCATTAGCACTAATGAGCTGTATTTACATCTTAATCTAACCATACTCCTCCTTAAATTGCAATCGTTTACAGACTGATTTTTGGCAAAATAAACTGTGCCATTCTTGTTTTAATTCAAATAAAAAAATCCCCTTGTGAAGTTGACAACAAACTTTTATAGGAGTACAATATTTTTATTCAATAATAAGTTTTATATTCTAGATTAAAGGAGCTCATAACAAATGAATATCATTTATGAGAAAAACAAAGAACAAGGTTCTATCAAAGCAGCTGAAATGATTTTAAAAGCACTCGACGAAGGTGCTGAAGTATTCGGGCTAGCAACAGGCTCTACTCCAGAGATTGTTTATGAAAAATTAATTGAAAGTGATGCAGATTTTTCAGAGGCTATATCTGTAAATTTAGATGAATATGTTGGATTAGCAGGCAATCATGAACAAAGCTACCAA
>JBHWQC010000024.1:0-9467 GCA_043425375.1 Atopostipes sp. | reverse complement strand
GAAAAACCACATTCCCCGATTTTTAAAAGCTCTCCACTTTATACCTAGTTTTTCCATTAGAGTTAGATTAGCCTCAGCTTTTTCAATCATCCTTATAATTTCCGCCTCTTGTTGCTTGTTCATTCTCTTCCCTCTCCTTTCGATACTGTTCGATAGCCCAATCTCGATAAAACATTCCGATTACGATTCCTATATTTAGACAAAGTATTTCTGGTAACCATCCTAAGTCCATCGCGTTTTCGCCTCTTTCTTTTTCTCATGTTATTTTGCCACCTTATGAAAGTTCTCCTGTAGCCATTTTTTCATTGGCACTACATTGAAATACCAGTGTTCGCCCCGTTTGTCAGGGAAATCGACACAATGCTTTTCAAGTTCTTCTCGATTCGGGAAAAGAATGTTTTCTTTGAGTGTGGCGTCTGATCGGATGCCCGTTTGTTCTTTCAGCCATTCCATTCCCTTAACCCAAGTCACATCCGCTTGTGCTTCCAATTCCTCTAATGTCGTTTTTTTAACAAGCGCATGCGTTTCTGGAATCTGAATGATGACTTCCGCTTTGAGTTGTTGCATCGGAATCACTCCTTTCGTTCAATCATTGGAAGAATACCTTCATCTTTCAGCAACTCATAAATAAACAAGCGCCCTTTTTGCGTCCATTTTGTAAACAACTGATTTCTTTCGTCACTAATTACATGTGTTGTAGATTGCGTGTAGCCATTTTCTGCGTGGTTTTGATATAACAACCATGTCCCGCCTTGCTTGTACTGGACACCTAATTCATGTAGTTTGTCATTTAACCATTTGGCAGATTTCCCATAATCTTTAGCAATCTGAGTAACCGAGAGCAGCGATTTGTTTTGCAAGATTAAATCATAGTAACTAGCTTTTGGCTGCAATTCGTTCACTCGTTGTTCAGCGATTAGCCGTTGCTCGCGTTCATCTTTGATTGTCTCCAACAGCTTAATAGCTGTGTCAGGATCGTTTAACATTTTGGTTACAGTGTCAGCTGTAGCGTAAATGCCATGTTTTCTTATTGATGGCAAAACTTCATTTGTTACCCACCGTTTGAATTCTTTTGCTTTCGGTAACTTGCTGCCAAAAATTAAGGCGTATAGACCGGATTCATTAATTACTGGTGTTGACTGCATTCTTCCAATGGAGTCGCGAATCGCGATTGCATCTTTATCTTCTTTGTCAACATGTTTTTGCAAAGCGTCACTCTTGTTTTTATAACCTAGAATGTCCGCTACATCATTCCCGACAAACCATATTTCGTTGTTGATTGTTTTAACTCTTACGTCTTGACTTTCAAAGTTAAAAGTTTGTAATTCCATTTGATTCATCCTTTCTATGCTTTCTGTTTCGGTTTTTCCGAATCGATACCTAAAAAAATATCGTCTAGTTTAACGCCAAGCGCATCTGCAATATTTTGGATGTTTTTATACTTAGCATTACCTAAACTCTCGGTATCATTTTCATAAGTGTGAATGGTTCTAGACGTGACCCCGGATTTTTCAGCCAACTCTTCTTGCGTTAAGCCGCGAATACCTCGCCATTGCTTAATAGTGAATTTCTCTGACATGTTATCGCCCCTTTCTTTACTTCTTGATTTCAATTATACACTTCGGTTTTTCTGAAGTCAAGGGCAAACTTTCGGAATTTCCGAAATAAATAATAGAAAAGCACTTCACTTTTCCCGAAGTGCGTGGTATTATATAGATAAGATAATTATTGGAGGTGCAAGATGTTTGATAAAAACTTAAAATATTTAAGAGAAAAGTTTGGAATGGAACAAATGGATTTAGCTGAAAGGCTAGGCAGAAAAAGTTCTTCCTCTGTCAGTGAATGGGAAAAAGGAAAATATACACCTAAAATAAAAACGTTGGCCGAAATAGCGAATATCTTTAAAGTAGATTTAGACGATTTAATGAATGAGGACCTTTCTATAATAGAAAAAACTATCGTAGATAAAATAACAGAAGTTTCTAGCCAACTTGAGCCGCCCCGCCAGGAAAAGGTCTACAACTTTGCTGACCGAGAACTAAAAGACCAGAATACAACAACTGTCTATGGACAAACAGCAGCCGGTGAAGCGATTGAGTATAACGATCAATTCGAAATTCAAGAAGAACAAGTTTCTTACATACCAAAAGGCACGGATGGCGCGCTAGTGGTTCGAGGAAAAAGCATGTCCCCCTTACTTGAAAATGGGGAATTATTATTCTTTGAGAAAACGCCGCAAGTTGAAAATGGAGAAATTGCAGTGGTGGAAATCAAAGGTGAAGCAGTTACAACCAAGAAAGTGCGATATGATTTTGAAAATGAGATAATCATTTTAGAATCCGTCAATCCAGATTTTGACGATATGAAGTTTAAAAGTGAAGATGTAAAAATTATTGGAAGAGTGCTATTATAAAATTATTAGTCTCAAGGAAACTTGGGGCTAAATTTTAAAGGAGGAAAAGAAATGTTCGAGGAGAAGTTTGGTGGGATATTGGAAAGTAACATTACTTTTGATGGGGATGCTATTTTTATCGGAAGAAAAGAAATTAAACTCGAAAATATCGTGAGTATATTCCATTCTGAACCTACAATGTTTTCAGGCGGTTATGTTTATTTTAGTCAGACGGGCGAACCTCCCAAAGGTGAAAGTTCAATTAATCTATTCGGGTTTAAGTATTCAAAGAAACAAGAAGGTCGAGCCAAGGAATTGCTGGAGGTTCTTAGTGGTTTTCAAGAGGAAAAGGAATTTAATCTGATTCATGCCGAAGAAGGTTTGGGTAGTATTCGTGTAAATGATGCAGTGAAGTCACAAGAAGCACATAAACAGCGTAAAGCTGAAAAACAACTTCTGAAATGCCCAAAATGCAAGTCAACTAATTTACAACATGCAGGCAATAAAAGAAAAGGATTTAGTGTAGGAAAGGCTATAGGCGGAGCCGTGCTAACAGGTGGTGTTGGTGCTTTAGCGGGGTTTGCAGGTAAAAAAGGAAAGAAAGAGAATTTCGTGTGTATGAATTGTGGTAAGAAATTTGCAAAATAAATAAAAACCCCACACCCTACCGCCAAGTAAGAAGTGTGAGGCATCTAGTAGAAACAACCCTTCAATAAGGGCTGTTCATGCCCCTATTGTAACAAATAATAGGAGGAAATTAAATGGCAACTTTTAGAAAGCGTGGGAAGTCGTGGGAGTATCGCATACGTTATACGAAAGACGGCGCCCAAAAAGAACTTTCAAAGAGTGGTTTTCGTACAAAGTCAGAAGCGAAAGTGGAAGCGGATCGTATTGAACATGAGATTAATCTAGGTGTAGATCATCTTAAAGGTGATATGCCTTTTATCGATTATTATACAAACTGGGTCAATGCCTATAAAATAGGTGTATTCAGCGAAGAAACCGACCGCTTTTATAGACATGCGATTAAATTAGTTGAACAATACTTTGATGGACTGCTGCTTAAGAATATCACTCGGGAGAAATATCAGAATTTCTTGAATCAGTATTCAGAGGGGCGTTCAAAAGAATCTGTGCGCAAAGCACATACTAAGATTGGCACTGCCTTAAGAGATGCGCATCAGAATGGCTATTTACAGCGTAATCCAGCTGAAAGGCCTACCATTAAAGGAAACGATGGTCAAAAAGATTCCATGAAGTACTTACAAGCGTCTGAAGCCAAAAAGCTGATAAAAGAGCTGCTGCAGGGCATACAACCCTCTTATACTTCAAGATACATGCTCATCTTACAGTTGGCTACTGGTATGCGCATTTCAGAAGTTATGGCGCTCCAATTTAAAGACTTCGACTTTTTGCATAATCGAGTGGATATTAATAAGTCTTGGGATTACAAATTTAACAATGAGTTCAAACCAACAAAAAATAAAGAATCTCGGAATCTTTCGGTTGATAAAAACACGATGACCATTATAAAAGAATTGTACGATTATCAGCTTTCTCAGAAAGTCATCGATAACAAACAACGATTATTTATAGGCCGTGCGAATAAAATCCCTTCGATTCACGCAATTAATAAAACATTAAGACGTGCTTGTGATCGTGCCGAGATACCTGTGGTGACTTCTCACGCGTTGCGGCATACTCATGCATCTATGCTTATTTTAGAAGGTGCAGACCTTGCTTATGTGGCTAAACGATTAGGTCATCGAGATTCATCTGTCACAAGCCAGGTGTATGTTCATGTGCTGGAAGAATTGGAAGAAAAGAACGATTCTAGAATGGATAATGTGTTCTCTGAGTTATATTAGGGGCAAATAAGGGGCAAAACCCTCGGAAACGTTGACGTACCAATGGGGGTATATTCCCCCATTCTCCGTTTTTGTTTTTTAACGCTTTTCATTATACGTTACAAAACGCTTAATCTCAATGTTAAAAAGAGTTTTAAGCATGAAACATACGTTCGCAATACTCAATGTGTATAGATAAAGTCTAAACACTTCTCTAAACACTTTTTTCAAAATGAATTCGCCTCTACGAGTATGGAAACAATTTAATAAGATGATGCTGTGCTGATATTGGATCAGTGCTTTTTTTATTTTTCTACATAAATTTTAGGATAATAGTTTTTTAACAAAAGGAATAAAGCAAACTTTTAACTTAAAAAAATAAGGGTAACAGCCCTTTTAATCTGCTACCCTTTTATTTTATCTAAAGTTTATAATTAGAAGCATTTCTAAACACATCATCGTGCTTACCAGTTGCCACCAATAATAAGGTTAACTTTTTGTTGTCTACTTTGTAAATCAATAACCAATCACTTTCAATATGCAACTCTCTGAACTGCTTTAAGTCTCCCTGTAACTGATGATCGTTATAAACATTTATAAGTGTTTCTTTGTCCTCATTAATTATTAAATCTAGAACCTCTTTTAATTTAGACATCTTATAATGGTTTTTCTTCAAGGCTTTAATGTTTCTTTTAAAAGTCCTTGTTATTTCAACTTTCATCTTCTAGTTCTTCTAATAATTCATCTACACTATTAAAAGTTTCTATCCTACCTGTTTCAATATCTTCTAAAGCTGACTCTATATCAGACTTTTCCAGAGTAATATCAAATGGAATACCTTGACGTATAACTACTTGATTTAAATACATTTTTATTCCAGTAGATAGATCTAATCCTAACTTATCAAAAACTTCTCTAGACTTTTCTTTAAGATCGTCATCAACTCTTACATTAATTGAAGTCAAAGCCAGCACCTCCCCTTTGTGCAATCACATTGTAACACTCTATGTACACGATGTAAAGACAAAGCCTTGAACATCTTAAAAGTTTTCTATTTACTCCTCTTTTATTTCTCATTGCGCAAAATTTCTAAATGTGGCAACGTGGGAGACATTTTGCCAATCTAACATTATTCAATATACCAAACCGCTATAAACGCCATTCGCTAGACATTTTGTACCTATTGAACTTTTTTATAGATATTCCCACATAATCCAATGAATGGATGTGTCTTTTCTGGTATGGGAATAGCTCCCTAAAAATCGTGTCGTTTTCATGTTCTATGCACCCCTTAAATTCAACCTTTATTAAATTTTTTTAATAGTCGAAAAATTAACGGAATGTTGTTAGAACAGACTTAGTGAGACTTTTTAAAAATATTAAGACTACCTACGCCCAATCACTTAAAATAAAAACGATTCCGCCTATCATATCATCCCTAAAATTACCCTTTATTGATATAGGTAAAAATACTTAATTGCTTTATAACAACCCTGTACAACCTTTATGTAATGCCAATTCTTAATCATCTCACACTCTATATTTAAGGGATGACCCTCAATCATTGATAGATTGTATTTAACTACCTTATTCCACATTCCCGATCATCGGTATATGTGCGATTTTGTTAGGTTATCAATACAAAAAACCCCCACTCCTCCAGTAAGGACTTCACACTTACATTCAATTGTTATTCATGATGATTCTGTCATGACTTAGTGCATGATTATTCACTTAATGACTTCAAACGTCCTGTAAATCGTTATTAGACTTAGCCCAATCTTTAATAATTATCATCGCTTGTATAATTCGGACATCGCACATAGAAACCTCGCTCAATGATACATCTAGATGATTCAAAATACTTTCAATCTCATGAGTAGCACTAGGCAACTTAATTCTATAATATTGACCTTCTAGAAGGTTTTTGTATTCCTCGATTTCCATTGATTCTTTGTATTTGACGGAATCCATTTCATCCATCATCGGCTTGAGTATAGAATAAATATTATACTCAAGCCTTTTCTTAATTCTTGATAATGTACCAATTTCATTCCGTATTCTTCCGCTATCTCTTTATCGGGTCTTATGCTTTACCAGAAATGATTACTTGATATTTATCTGCTAAAAACTGCCGTTCTTTATCGGTCATTTCATTCATAGCACTAAATAATAAATAAGCTATCTTTTTTAAATGTTTATTCAATTGTGATGCGTTTTGTTCAATTCTCCCCCATTTTATAAGATAATACTTTGAATGTTGCAAGGCTCTTCTATCCTCGCTGTAGTATTGCGCATGGTATTCATCAGACTATAGCATGTTCTTTCACCCTTAACATTTCTAGCATGGTATCAAATGATTCTTCCAATGTGTCTGGCTCTAAGTTGTTGGATTCGACTACTAACAAATTTCTATCATGATCGGGAAGTGCTTTAGAATCAAATTTATGGCTGTCCGCTTCTTCAATCTCTAAAATTTCATCTAAGACTTGCTCATCATGTCCCAACTCTTGCACGTCATCAAGGCGGCGTATGTCGCTATACCTGATCCTTAGTGATAAAGGGTGTGGGTCTAGGGTGTCAGTATAAGCCTTAAAATAGCGCTGTCTGCGTTTATTCTTCTTCATGTTCCGTTCGCATGCTTCAATCAAATCAACATAATGACTTACTTTAGTTTCAAATCGGAAACTTTTGTTTTTTATACCTATCGGATTGTAGAAATCAGTGCCACCATAGAAGTTTTGTGCATAAAATTCCACTTCTGCATTATATATACGATCTTCAATCCGCCTGTTTTGTTTGTCAATATGTAAGTAGTCATGGATCAGCTCTTTGTGTTCATACTTCACTCCTATACCTCTCTCATTTAATCATTAAAAAGCGCTTATTCTGGTATGTGTAAAACCAAAGGGAAATGGTTAAACTACCCTAGTTGAAGCAATATTAGTTATTAGAGGAGCATTGACGTAAAATTTTCTTCTGTGTTTGATTGATTCTTTTATCAATGGGAAATAATCTCGAATCATCTCAATGTACTTCTCATCTTGCGTTTTATCTTCCTTAATTTTCAACAAGCGAATCATTCCTTTCATTCGTGATAAAATAACTTTGTAATGGTTTACATTACGGATTCCTAAGGAGGGGGGTGAGATATATGAACAAAAACGTCTTAGGGTATCAAGCTGATTTTTCTGGCAAAGCAAATACCATTGAATTACCAGATTTTAATGACAGCAACATTGTTGAAATGTTCAGTTTTGACAACGGATCGTTCTTGGTAAAAAGGAATGATGGCACTATAGTTTGTGTGTATATTGATAACGGCATTCGCATGGTTTACTCAAATAAACAAATTGGGTTAGATATTAATAATGACGTTGCTAAAGTTGTGTTGTAATTCTAGTTTTGTTAAGTTTTAAATTGGATCCTGTAAATGGTTTATAGCTAGAATTTATAGACCTTCTATTATTCGCTCTTGTAACTGCTCCTACAGTTATGAGGGCGTTTGTTATGCCTACTGCTTTTAATATATTTTTCATTGTCATACTCCCTTTTTTGTTATAATTTCTCTATAAAACCGTATGTTTTGATAAAAGTACAAGCCCCTATACAAGTCCTTAAAACCATGTCTGTACTCATTAAGAACTCTCCCTTTGATACTGATTACAACCGCTAAAACGCTTGTATATGGCTTGTATGCGTTCATAAAATGGCTAGTTAAATTTATTTATTATTCATCTTTGACTTGTATTTGAAGATTACACTCGAATTTATCTTTATTAAATTGGCTCAATTAACAACCAACTGTCATGCTAACTTAACGATTTAAGTAGCACCAGCTCAAGTTTCAACTTTTCTTTTTCCATCTCATATTTTTTGACTTCTTTTTCTTGTTTTTGTCAATGTTTCTCAAGGCGGGTTTAACTTCTGTATCTTGATAACTTGCATACATTACTGGTGAAACATCTACTATCTCTGCAATATCTGCTAATTGACTGACAGATTTACGAGTACCATAACCAAGAATCGTGTTCACTCAATCTTGAATAAATTGCGGATCATAATCAGCATTTCTTAATTTAGTTGAACGTTTCGGGTCATTACCCCTACCACCCTCTTGTTATTGTATTCGAAACTTATTACACCTAGAGTGTAAAGTAGCTAAGTTTCGAAGTAAACAACTTAATTTGTCTTTTGATAAAAAACAATTCAAAAACGATAATCAAGGTTGCGATAACGAAACTTTGATCGAATCTTCTAAATGATCTTTATCCAAATACCGTTAGTTTCAATAAAGGTAAAATATCTAAATGGGAGAACAATAAAGAAACTACTTATCTTTCGTCCGCCAAAATTATAGCCGATTATTTTAAAACTACTGTCGATGATTTAATAAACAACGATTTTACTAAATCCATTTACGGAATCTATAGTAAACTCGAACCGCCTCGCCAGCAAAAAGTCTATAATTTCGCTACGTATGAGTTGAAAGAGCAAGAAACTACTACTATATATGGTGAAACGGCAGCTGGGTCTCCTGTTGAATATAATGATCAATACGAAATACAAGAAGAGAAAGTTTCTTACATACCAAAAGGCACAGATGGCGCGCTAGTGGTTAGGGGAAATAGTATGTCCCCCACACTTGAAGATGGAGATCTTTTATTCTTTGAGAAAACGCCTCAAGTCGAAAATGGAGAAATTGCAGTGGTTGAAATCAAAGGTGAAGCAGTTACAACCAAGAAAGTGCGATATAATTCTGAAAATGAGATAATCATTTTAGAATCTATCAATCCTGATTTTGACGATATAAAATTTAAAAGTGAAGATGTAAAAAGTATTGGAAGAGTGCTATTATAAAGTGTATAATCAGCCCATTGGAGATTTGGGGCTAAAATTTAAAAGGAGGAATTATTATGTCGAAAAAATACTACGACGAGCATGGAAACCAAGTCGAGGTGGAAACAACAGGGAGAAAACGCGGTGGTTGCTTAAGATGGGTACTTATAATAATTGGAGCCTTAGTTCTTTTTGGAGCTTGTTCCGCACTTCTTGCTGATGATACCGATACTTCCACAGAAAGTGATGAATCAACAACGGAAGAAGTTGGTTCTACTGAAGAAGAAAGTGAAGTTGAGGATAGCGCAGGAGCTGAATTATTGACTGTCGGGGACAGTTATACAATAGACGACATTACTTTCACAGTAAACAATACCTATTATACAGAT
>JBHWQC010000023.1:0-4171 GCA_043425375.1 Atopostipes sp. | reverse complement strand
GCCAATGCCGCAAAAATTAAACCCGCTGTTTTAAAGGAAAAGCGCTCAACAAATAATTTATGGTATGTTTGGTAACTGAAGAAAGAATGCTCTTCCTCTTCATCTAAAGGTTTCTCAAAATCTTCCCAATCTCCTTTAGGGTCTAAAGAAGTCCCATTCGCTTTCCGTTTCTTCTCGTAAGCAACGATAAACCAATAAGTTAAACCAATGAGTATCATTGAAAGGAGTAAGGCACCTAAGTAACCAAAATGTTCCGGTAAATAAGTTGTAAAGCCCATTTGACCAATACTTGTACGATCTAACGTATAACGAGCCCATTCTCCGGGAATCGCGGCTAAAATAAAGAAGATCAAGGAGATCAGTGAACGTCCCTCCCCTTCGCCCAAATCCGTTAAAGTTCCAGAAGCACAGCCCCCAGCAATAATCATGCCAAAGCCGAACAAAAATCCTCCTAAAATTAAGGAAATGTTTACTGGCAATACGTTTTGCGTCCCTGGAATAATCGCTTGTCCCTCTTCTGCGAGATAAGCAGGAATCGCGCCATTTTGTGCAGCCATCCATTGATAACCCATAAATAGAATCATCGTTAGTGCCAACATCAAAAGTAAAGCTTTCGATAAACTCCCTTCGCCCCGGACATAGATTCGTTTCACACCACCCGCAAAACCAAAACGCCCGCGCACAAGCACGGTTCCCATAAGAACTCCAATAAATAATTGCAGCGGCAAACCTACATCAGTGGCTTGTAAATGAAAACCCCAAAAAATTACTCCAATAATAATAGCGAGTCCAATCAAAGGTTGTACAAGACTAATGTGTTCCTTTGTTTCTTGCTTCGCCATATCCATATTTTTTCCTCCTACTAAAAATAAAATTTTGATATACCACATATGTGATTTCTTTCACCATGAATAATAACGACAAAAACGATGAAAGTAAAATGAATGTTTGTTATAATCACTATAACAATTGCTTATTATGATACATATTTCACATTATGGTATAGAAAGAGGCTATTATGTTTATCAATCAAAGAATCATTACTTTCCTAACTTTAGCGGAAACTTTAAATTATACTCGAACCGCCCAACGATTAAATCTAAGCCAACCAGCGGTAACAAAGCATATTCAATCTTTAGAAGAAGCTACACAAACTCCTTTAGTGGATTATAGAAATAAACAAGTACATTTAACCGATAAAGGCCAAGAATTAGTTCCTTATTTAGAAGGTTTATTAAAGCTAAACAACTTAACTATGAGAACTATTCACAAAAAATCACAGCATACACAAGTTCGTTTAGGCGTCTGTTTAACTTTAGGAAATTACTTTATAAATGATGTTATTGAATTATTTAGTGAAAAATATCCCAATATCGAATTGTCCGTTTATATTAAAAATACGAAAGAATTAGAGAAAATGTTGGAGAAAAGAAGCATCGATCTCGCGTTAATTTTAGGACCAACAAGTCGTCTCTCCTCTGTCGCTCGTACCTTGCATGAGGAGAGCATGATTTTTATAGCAGCGGAAGATCACCCGCTTGTTGACCAGCCACTGTCTATCCATGATTTAAAAGCAGAAACGATTTTTTTGCGAGAAGAAGGCGCTGGTACTCTCGATGTCTTCCAATTGTATTTAACTAAACGTGGCCTTACCTTTGCTGATTTTGACGCACTAACAACGGTGGGGAGTATTGAACTAACAAAGCAACTCGTCATTAAAAATAAAGGGATCGCGCCTATTTATCAGTTATCAGTTAGAGATGAATTGAAAAATGGCACACTGAAAAAATTGAATATTCAAGATTTAAATATTAGTTATCCCGTAACCATTTTAATCCCTAAAAATTACATCCAGACGGATTCGATGAAAATATTAATTAACTATATTACAGAATTTAACCGAAAAAATTGACCCTAAATTTCAAGTTTAAGTTAGTCACTTGAGTAAAGCAATATTTGTAAAATTCACAAAGTTCTATTGAATACTATTTAACGGTCTTTTACTTGATATGGGTGTGGGTATGATACTCGCGTTAGCGGAATGTGTAAGAGTTGTTTTAGATTGAACTCTAAACAACACACAGGAAAAATCATGCCCACAAGGGCCCCATGTCAAGCAAAAGATTATGCTGCAAGTTCTAAATCAAGTTGTCTTAATTCACGGATAAAAGCTTGATGAGGCGTCTGATACCCTAGAATTCTTCGAGGGTAATCATTCATCCATTGTTGAATCCTTCGGATATGGGTTTCCTCGACATCTTTTAATGATTGATGTTTTGGTAAGAAACGACGAATAATTTTATGTTGATTCTCACTCGTTCCTCGCTCAAATGAAGCAAATGGATGACAGAAGTAGATATCAGTTTCTTTTGTCAACTTTGATAAATTAGCAAATTCACTTCCATTGTCTGATGTCACTGTCTTGAATATTTGTCCTTCCAATCCATCCAGTTGCTCAATAAAAGCATTCAACGTTTGATCAACCGCACTCGCTCGTTGGCTCGCAATCTTGAAGATTTTCTCAAATCGAGTTTTACGTTCAACAAGCGTGAGGAGCACCGGTTCATCAGCGTCAATATTACCAACAACTGTATCGATCTCCCAATGGCCAAACTCTTGGCGGTCTTCTACAGACTCTGGACGTTCTTCAATAGAAGTTCCTAAGACTTTGACATTTCGACGCTGTTTGTCTTTTGACGTCCGCTGTTTACGACCAACTTTTTCCAGCAAATCAATATTCTTGGTAGCCATAATCCCACTATCAATCCAATTATAAAGCGTTGATGTGCTGGGAACGATGGAGTAATGGAAATGATTTTTAGCTTCTTGAACTACAATGTCAGGAGACCATTTGTCTTCTAACATTTTTTGATCGGCCCATTCAATAAAATTATGGCCATCGACCCATTTTGGACGTCGTCCACAATGGGCTCGGTTCTGTTCATAAATATCATAATGAACGTCTGCAAAATAGGTTTTTTCTTCATAGGTATAAATCTTTCCATTTTGTTTCTGTTTATGGACTTGAAGGACAGAACCTGTATTTATAGCATTGTTGATGGTTTGAGGACAACGACCGATGAGGTCTGCAATTTTTCGGTTAGAATACTCAATATCCTTATAGGCCTCAATCTTTTTCATTTCACCATATGTGAGGTGTGTTTCTTTGTGTGATTCTGTGTTATGATTTATTTGAGTCATGTGAATTCTCCTTATATTGGTTGGTAGTACATTCAATATAACATGAATTTCACATGGCTTTTTTTATTTCAAGTGACTAACTTGATTATATAATCTTCGCTTGATTTTTGAATCAGAATATCAAAAATAATGTCTTAGAAGGGTATATAAGTATTATTGTTACATCTTCTTATCCTGTCCCATTACAAGTCATTACTTATCACAAGGATAAAGTGGTTTGTATGTCATAGTTCGAAAGTTGTGAAGCCTAAAGAGAATTTGCGTACCACAAGTTAGCAATTGTGGCACGCAATCTGAACTTTCATTTGGTTTTTATTCTTCAGCGATCATATCAAATAGTTCTTTCTTCAATTGATTAAATTCGGTATCGATCATTATGTCGTAAGCAGGTTCATCCAAAATCCTCTTTGTAAAACCAATTTTATACTCAGCAATAATATGTCCTGGGTTCTTCCCCATTACCAGGACACGTGTACCTAAAGCCAAAGCTTCTTCAATGTCGTGTGTAATAAATAACATCGTTTGCTGATTTTGACACCACATTCGTCGTAGAAAATCTTGCATAGTAATGCGGGTGTAAACATCGAGCGCACTAAAGGGTTCGTCTAATAAAATAATTTCCGGGTGTGTCGCGAGTGTTCGCGCAAAAGCGACCCGTTGTTTCATTCCACCAGACAACGCGGCAGGATAACTATCCCCTTCATCGAATAAATTAATTTCTTTTAACAAGTATCGACTGATTTCCTGACACTCTTCTTTTGATTTGCCTAATCGGCGTGGCCCATATTCAATATTTTTAGTCACCGTTAACCAAGGATATAAGGTAGGTTCTTGAAAAACGACACCTCGTTTGGGATGCGGTTGTTGGACCGGGTTCCCAGCCGCAAGCACTACTCCTACGGTTGCCTCTTGATAACCGGCGATAATTTTCAGTAAGGTACTTTTTCCGCAACCTGAAGGGCCAACGACG
>JBHWQC010000022.1:0-4491 GCA_043425375.1 Atopostipes sp. | reverse complement strand
GTGGCCTTCTTCATAAGCCGACTGTTCGGCTTTCTTTACAATCGGCAGCAAGGAATAATACATATCGGTAAAACCGGTATACCCTAACTTTTTCGATAAACGAATCACGGAAGCGGGAGATGTAAAGGTTGCTTCAGCGACATCACGCACACCCATCTCTTGGATTTCTTCGATATGTTCCACCACATATTCTAAAATCGATTCTTCTAAAGCGGTCAGCTCTTTTCCAGCCATAAATTTCTCTAAATCCAAAGGCTCTCTCCTCTCTGCAATGATTTTCTTTATTATAAGGGAAATACCTGCTCTATGAAATTTTTACCTTACACATTTCACGCACTCATTTTCAGTACACGAAGTTATTTCAAATGACTAGCCGTTTTGTGTTATTTTATAGAAGACTAAAGAGTCCTATGTATGGGAGAGAAAAAGATGAACACTTACTCAATTGGAATTGATATTGGAACGACAAGTACAAAAGCGATTATTTTTAAGGATGCCGGCGAAACGGTGCAGGAGGCTTCGGTGGAATACCCCCTCCTCACACCAGAACCGAAAGCCGCCGAACAGAATCCCGATGAAATTGTCGCAGCCGTGAAATTAGCCACGCGTAAAGTAATCGAACAAGCGGGTTTAGTTCCGAGTGAAATTAAATTGCTTTCTTTTAGTGCAGCGATGCACAGTTTGATTGCATTGGATGAAACTGGAGAACCGTTGACCGCATCCATCACATGGGCGGATCAACGCAGCGAGGGGCAGGCGCGCCGATTAAAAGAGGCGAATGGCCAAGCGCTTTATGAAAAAACGGGGACGCCGATTCACTCGATGTCGCCTCTGGTCAAGTTGATTTGGTTGCGAGAAGAAAAGCCGGAGATTTTTGAAAAAGCCGCTTTTTTCCTTGGGATTAAAGAGTACGTTTTTTACGCACTTTTCGGCGAATATATCAGCGACTATTCGATCGCATCCGCAACCGGCTTATTCAATATTCACACCCTAGATTGGGATGAAGAAGCGCTTGAAACCGCGCAGATTTCAAAAGATCAATTGCCCAAACTGGTTCCCACTACTGAAATTTTCACAAATATGAAAGAACAGGTAGCAATCGAATTAGGTATTTTACCCGAAACGCCTGTCGTCATTGGCGCAAACGATGGCTGCTTGGCGAATCTCGGAGTGAATGCGATTGAACCGGGTGTTGTGGCCCTGACAATTGGAACCAGCGGCGCCATTCGGACAGTGGTCGACAAACCAATCACCGATCTCGAAGGCCGCATTTTCTGTTATGCCTTAACGAAAAATCACTGGGTTGTGGGCGGCGCTGTGAACAACGGCGGGATGATTTATAATTGGATGATGGAAGAATTCGCGGATGCAGAAATGGCGGAAGCACGAGCGAAAAACGAAAGCCCCTATGAGCTAATTTCCGAAAAAATCGCTTCGGTAAAACCTGGCGCAGAAGGCCTGCTCTTCTACCCTTATCTGTCCGGCGAGCGCGCGCCCTTATGGAACGCCAACGCCAAAGGTTCCTTTTACGGCCTCAGCTTAACCCATAAAAAAGAACACATGATGCGGGCCGTACTTGAAGGTATCAATCTCAACCTCTATCTCGTGTACCGCGCTTTGGAAACAGTCATTGGCCAGCCCGATAAAATCCATGCCTCCGGGGGCTTTGCCCAGTCTCCGCTTTGGCGTCAAATGGTCGCCGACATTTTCAACACCGAAGTCCACATTTCACAAACCGTGGAAAGTTCAGCCTTGGGCGCAGTGCTTTTGGGTCGCTTCGCAATGGGGGAAGTGGCGAGTTTAGAAGAAGGCAGTCAGATAATCGGCACTGCTGAAATCAATCAGCCTCAAGCCGAACAAGTGGAAGTGTACCAAGCACTGATTCCACTCTATGAAAAAATTGGCAACCTACTTGAAAGTGGATATGACGAAATTACTGCTTTTCAGCAGAAATATTAGATAAACAAAAACGAGACCATTTGATGAAGAATGGTCTCGTTTTTATGGTTTAATAGACTTATAGAAGCCTTTCAATCTAAAAGAAGAAAAGAGGTAAAGCAATAACAACTATGTTGCAAGAACTCGCTCAAGTTAATATCTTTGGGTCACCCTTTTTGCTTGCCTACGGTCTTACATGGATGATTTGTGGAGTCTTATGGTTAAAAGTTCAACAAACTTATGCAGCCATCGCCACATTGTTTCAAGGAATGATTGCCTTGCCTATCGCCTTATTTATTATGAATCAGATAGGTGCTTTTGCGCTTCGTCCAGATGTGGGAGAAATTAACCAGCTGTCCATTTTCTTGGCGATGAGCCAACTCTTAATCTAGCCTTTGTTAATAGCTATGTATCGCACAAAACATTATACACTTATTCCCTTTGTCTTCAGTGGCGTGGGTGCCGTCCACTTTTTGCCTTACGCCTGGCTCTATCAAACAGCTGTTTATATTGTGATGCCAATTCTGATTGCTGTTATATTAGCTATTCTATATGGAAAAGAACGGCATATTGAGTCCATTTCTGAAACTACTGCTGCAAAAGCTTGTCTTACCACAGGGTTCATTTTGCTATTAACCGGTATGTATTTTGTACTCACACTTTAATCGAAAGAGTTTTTCTAAACAAATTATCAACCATTTACTAGTTAATAGTAAAAACGAAAAAATTTGAAAAAGCATGTCCTCAAGTAAGAAACTGTACTGAAAAAGGAAGAGAAAATGTAAATGATTGATCCTATATCTAGTCCGCTTTACGGTATAACTATTATGGTTATCTGTGGTATTCTTTTGATTTATTTCTTATATAGAGAAATTAAAGAACGAAAAGGAAGCAATCGAAAAAAATACATTCTCCAAACTGGATTATTCTTCGTTATTTTCTATATTCTATTTTGGTTATTCCTCGTTTTTGTATTATTAGAGCCTAACTAAATGATGAATAGAAGACGTTTTTATGTACCTGAGCATTTGAATGCCAATAAATTCCAACTTGATTCGTTAGAAGCAATAACATTCCATGGCGGCACAAAATATCACTGATTTTGTGCCGTCTCTTTCTTGTTATTCTCTTCAATTAATTTTTTCGCCGACCCAGCTATCTGTAGGCGCCTCTTTTTGACCGATGATTTCATTTTTCTGAATTATCGTGTTTAGTAGTTGCAAGAGTTATTTCTAAAATTATGATGGCTATTACAATGCTTACCACCGTCAGCCATTTTTATTTTTATAAGTAAGTCTACAATCACATTATCCAGCTTATTTATGCGACTGTAAGACGCCTCTTGCAGTCGTATAATTATAATTATACGCTTGCAAGACGTTCTCACGCGCACATAATTTCAACTACATGCCCGCTAGATTATCTATAAAGACAAAAGACGCATGTTGTTACACATACGCCTTGTTGCTATTTCTATTTTTTCTTCAAAATGATAATCTTCATCAATCACCAAGACTGACTTGTTAGTCGTGCCTTCTGCTGAATCGTCAAAGGCTTGGTTGATGTCTTCAAAACCATACTTTTTGATGAGCTTGTCGAAAAGGAGTAGATTTTTCATTGATCCACTTTTGACTTCCTTTCTTTTAGCTGGTGAAATTGGGCAAAAGAAAAAAGCAGAAGCATTACTCTTCTACTTTCTCTTCGGTCTCTTCTACTGTCTCTTCTTTTTGTTCTTCCAGTATGCGGTAGCGTTCACGTTGCCGGTAACCATAAGTGGCTGATCGTACGTTCTCTTCGTTTTCCAAACCAACGCCCACTGCTCCGGTAATCGTTCCGACAGAAGCCGTTAACCAAGCCAATTGCAGGAAGTTCATTAAATTCGGCAGATGGCTGATCCCTACTTGTTCGGCATAATAAGAGGGCTCAACAAAAACAAATATCGTAATTAAAAAAAGGCCGATTAATATGACATAAAAAGAAGCAACTGCTAAAAGTAAGGTAAAAATGGTCGCCGTATTGTATAAGACTCGGTATTTTCGTTTATCCGATAGCGTTTCGTCTTCCCATAAATTATGTCCTTGTATAATCCAAAGCCCCATACTTAAAATGGCCAAAACCATAAAGATAGTTAGCCGCCAAGGCCCGTATGTATAGCTGGTCGTCCACAAAGTGGGAAATATAATCGCATAAGCTCCAGAACCAAAAGCTACAGCTATGGTAGATTTTAAGGAAGGCATAATGGTCCATGGTCGGTTGTCATAGGTCATGCCCAATAAAATGGTCAGTAATCCATATAGTTTAGAAGAAAAGACGTATCGCAAATCCTCTGTTTCTATTTCTGACTCATTAATTCGTTCAATATTTCCTAATTTATACAGATGATTGATTCGTCTATTTTGATCTTCATCTGTCTTTTCAGTATCTTTCAAATAAATATCTTCTACAACCTGCACCACAACATCCGTTATGCGCTTATTTAAAGACCATCCGCAAGCTGGGAGAGAAATTAATCCAAAGGCATGGTCATAATTGACTCGCGCCAGTACGACCTCG
>JBHWQC010000021.1:0-4259 GCA_043425375.1 Atopostipes sp. | reverse complement strand
CACCGTATGACCAAGAACGGATTTTTTCAGGTGAAGCGAGTCCTATTTTCATGTAATGAAATTTATTTACATCAATCAAGGAGCCTACCTCCTTTATTTTAATTAGCTGTGCTAGTTGATTGATTCCTTAAAACAATGGCATACATGTTGTTGTGAATGGGAGATCCCCTCTTAAAAGGCCCCATTCACAATACATGTTATTTATTCAGAAGATGCAAGATTTATTCTGTTAAATCTTTTTGTGATTCTGGAACGGAAGATTGTTGTAAGTTGACTTTGCGATCAGGAATATCGTCATCGTCTAAGTCACGCATTTCAATCTCGTTATCTTGTTCGTCCATCACTTTAACATCTAAACCTAAACTTTGAAGTTCTTTCATCAATACGCGGAATGATTCTGGAACACTTGGTCTAGAAATATTTTCACCTTTAACGATAGATTCGTATGTTTTCACACGACCGACTGTGTCGTCAGATTTGTATGTGAGGATTTCTTGTAATGTGTATGCTGCACCATAAGCTTCAAGTGCCCATACCTCCATCTCACCAAATCTTTGTCCACCGAATTGTGCTTTACCACCAAGCGGCTGTTGCGTAACAAGGGAGTATGGTCCAGTGGAACGAGCATGCATCTTGTCGTCTACCATGTGGGAGAGTTTCAAGAAATACATGACACCAACGGATACGCGGTTATCAAAGGATTCACCTGTCCGTCCATCGTAAAGGACTGTCTTTCCATCTTTGTCAAAGCCAGCTTCTTCTAGTACATCCTGAATATCTTCCTCTGTTGCCCCATCAAATACGGGTGTGGCAAAATGGACGCCCAATTGACGGGCTGCCATTCCTAAATGAAGTTCGAAAACTTGTCCGATATTCATTCGTGAAGGAACCCCTAATGGGTTTAGCATAATATCAACGGGTGTACCGTCTGGTAAGTATGGCATATCTTCTTCCGGAAGAATTAAGGATACAACACCTTTGTTTCCGTGACGACCCGCCATCTTGTCTCCGACACTGATTTTACGTTTTTGCGCAATATACACGCGGACTAAGTCGTTAACACCTGAAGCCAGCTCATCGCCTTCTTCACGTCTAAAGATTTTCACATCACTCACAATTCCGCCGCCACCGTGTGGGACACGCAAAGATGAGTCGCGCACTTCACGCGCTTTTTCTCCAAATATGGCATGCAGAAGTTTTTCTTCCGCTGATTGCTCGGACATTCCTTTTGGTGTGACTTTACCGACTAAAATATCGCCATCGCGTACTTCAGCACCAATTCGAATAATACCGTTCTCGTCTAAATTTCTTAAAGCCGCGTCCGATACGTTCGGAATTTCTCGTGTAATTTCTTCTGGTCCTAATTTGGTATCACGCGCTTCGGATTCAAATTCTTCAAGGTGGATGGAAGTGTAGACGTCGTCTTTCACTAGACGTTCACTCATAATAATCGCATCCTCGAAGTTATACCCGTCAAACGTCGTAAAGGCAATTAATGGGTTTTTCCCTAAAGCAATTTCTCCTTGTTCCATTGCCGGTCCATCCGCGAGTACATCCCCTTTATCAACCCGTTCACCAGCTGCTACAATTGGCTTTTGGTTGTAAGAAGTCCCTGCGTTTGATCGTTGGAATTTAGATAATTGATAGCTGTCGATCATACCGTTGGATTGACGCACTTTAATCAGTCGAGCATCGACGTAGTCAACGACTCCGTCATTTTTCGCAACGATTGCTGATCCTGAACCTTTAGCCGCTGTGTTTTCAATACCTGTACCAACGAGTGGTGCTTTTGGTTCTAATAAAGGAACCGCTTGACGCTGCATGTTTGCACCCATCAAAGCCCGGTTCGAGTCATCATTTTCCAAGAATGGAATACTTGCTGTAGCGACAGAAACCACTTGTTTTGGTGAAACGTCCATATAATCAATTTCACTGACAGGAATTTCTTCGTTATCGTCTCGACGACGGGCAAGCACACTGTCTTCTACAAAGTAGTCATTTTCATCAAGCAAAGAGTTTGCCTGAGCAATGGTGTACAAGTCCTCTTCATCCGCCGTTAAATATTCAATTTCATCCGTGACACGACCTTCTTTTCGGTCAACCTTACGATAAGGGGTTTCGATGAAACCAAATTTATTAATTTTTGAATAAGTGGATAAGGAGTTAATCAAACCAATGTTCGGCCCCTCTGGCGTCTCAATTGGACACATACGACCATAATGGGAATAATGGACGTCACGCACTTCATATCCAGCACGTTCTCGCGTTAAACCACCAGGTCCTAAAGCGGATAGACGGCGCTTATGCGATAGCTCACTGAGTGGATTCACTTGGTCCATGAACTGTGACAGTTGAGATGAACCAAAGAATTCTTTAATGGAAGCAACCACTGGGCGGATGTTAATCAATTGTTGCGGCGTTGTTGTTTCCGCATCTTGAATCGACATCCGTTCACGAACGACTCGTTCCATCCGCGAAACACCAATGCGGTATTGGTTCTGTAGAAGCTCACCGACCGAACGAATTCGACGGTTTCCTAAGTGGTCAATGTCATCTACGCTACCAAGGCCTTCAAGCAAACCAAAGTAGTAGCTAATTGACGCCAAGACATCTTCAGGCAGCAACCATTTCATTTCTTCAGCGGGTTGTCTGTTTGAGATGATATTTACCACGCGTTCGGGATTCGCTTTTGAATACACTTTAACCATTCGAACTTCCATTGTTTCTGGAACAACCGCTTCATCTGAAGGCTCAACGTCTACATCAAGTAAACCATTTTCGATATGCGGGTTTAACACGTCCAACACGTCATGAGTAACTAAGGTTCCTTCTTCAGCTAAAATTTCACCCGTTTCTGGGTCAACAAGTGTTTCAGCTAATGTTTGGTTAAATAAGCGAGAGCTGATGTTTAATTTTTTATTTAATTTATAACGACCAACATAAGCCAGATCGTATCTTCTCGGGTCAAAGAAGCGAGTGTTTAAGAGGCTTCTTGAAGAATCAGCCGTTTTTGGCTCTCCAGGACGCAAGCTTTCATAAATATCTTTTAAGGCTTCTTCTACACGAGAGTCTGCCGGGTTTTTATGTGCGTCCTTTTCAAGGGTCGCTTCCATCGCTGGGTTATTTCCGATAAGATCTAAAATCTCATCGTCTGATCCAATACCTAATGCGCGAATAAAAGTAGTTAACGGAAGTTTACGTGTACGGTCAATCCGTACATTGAGCAGACCTCTAGTATCTGTTTCAAACTCTAACCATGCACCGCGGTTAGGAATCATCACTGCGCTGAAACCTTCACGGCCGTTTTTCTCAATCTTTGGACTGAAATAAACGCCTGGGGAACGAACAAGTTGTGAAACAACCACTCGTTCAGCACCGTTAATGATAAATGTTCCTTGATCTGTCATTGTCGGCAAATCACCGTAAAAGACCTCTTGTTCTTTTACTTCGCCTGTTTCATTATTAATCAAACGTAATTTTACATAAATGGGAGTCGAATAATTGGCATCGTGTTCTCGCGCTTCATCAACCGTATATTTTGGTTCATCAAAAGAGTAATCCAAAAATTCTAACGATAAATTACCTGAAAAATCCTCGATTGGAGAGATATCATCAAATAACTCCTGCAATCCTTCTTCTAAAAACCATTGATAAGAGTCTGATTGGATTTCAACCAAGTTGGGAATTTCCATGACTTCTCGAATTCTTGAGAAACTGCGGCGAACTCGTTTCTTACCATAGTGAGCTTCTTTACCTCGCACTCTATTCACCTCTCTGTGTTTTCACTAACTTCTGCGGAAATGAAAAAAGAACGTCTAAATATTACAAACATTACAATTAGATTGCAACTTGTTAACAAGTCGTCCTTTTTCTGGTTTTTGAGCAAAAAAAATACAAAAGATATGTGTATTCAATAAATCCACAATGTCTTTTGTTATGCCTTAAGTGTATCCGGACAATATTTCGGGCACACTTTTCCAATATTTCCAACAATAATAGCGTTCATATATTGTAGACCAACTCGCAAGTATTGTCAAGGGTAAAAGCATAAATGTCCCCAATTCTTTTAAAAGATGACTTTATAATAGTAACTGGAGTAATATTTAATACTTCATATTTGCCGAATAAACCTAACTTATGTTATTCTATTATTAGTTATTGTTACTGTCGATTCATGTATGAACCTTACCTTATAAAGCCTAAAAGGAGATGCTCCATGTTTTTTAGTGATTCTTTTTCGTTGACCCGTATTTTAGTTG
>JBHWQC010000020.1:0-18251 GCA_043425375.1 Atopostipes sp. | reverse complement strand
CCTGTATACTATTATAAATTCCAAATATATATAAAAGAATGAAATCTTTACACTTTGTAATCATATTGTAATATGCACTCATGTATACTTTTTAAAATAGATTTAAAGGAGCAAAAGGATGTTAAATTCACCTTTACGATTTTCACAAGAAATATTGAAACGTTCAATTGTACCAGGCGACACGGTTATCGATGCGACGGTAGGGAATGGAAATGATACCGTTACACTCGCTGCTGCAGTAGGAAGTACTGGGAAAGTATATGGCTTCGATATCCAAAAAGAAGCCCTGGAAAAGACGAAAGAGAAGTTACTGTTAACCGGTCTTCTCTCGCAAACGGAATTAATTTTAGATGGCCATGAACATATTGGACAATATATTCCAGAGGGAACAAAAATAAGTGCAACGGTCTTTAATTTGGGTTACCTTCCAAGTGGAGATAAATCGATTATCACTAAACCTGACACGACTTTAGATGCCGTCAAACAATCACTTTCGCTTCTGAGAAAAGGTGGCATAGTATCCTTGATGATTTATTCAGGTCATGAAGGGGGTCAAGAGGAAAAGGAAGCAGTTGATGCATTTGTTGTCAGTTTAAATCAAGAGGATTTCCAAGTGTTAAGTTATAAGTTTGTCAACCAAAAAAATCATCCACCCTATCTTTATTTAATCGAAAAACGCTAAAAAAGAGATTTACGTATTCGCCTTTCAAGCAGGATTCAATACGTAAATCTCTTCTTTTTAATTCTTACTATTGCTTAATTATTTACTCTTTACATACGGACGGCCTAAAGCAGCTGGTGCCTCAGACTTTCCAATAAATGCTACAAGTACGATAATGGTTAGCACATATGGCAAGACTTGTAAATAAATCGTCGGAATGTCTTGGATGACTGGAATATAGTGTCCCACGCGCGCTAAACTTTGCGCAAAGCCAAAGAATATTGCCGCAAAGGTTACACCGATTGGGTGCCATTTTCCAAAAATCATCGCAGCCATCGCCATGAATCCTTGGCCACTGATCACTAGGACTCCAAACTCGTTTGAGATGGCTTGTGCTTGAATCGCTCCGCCCATTCCACCCAAGAAACCTGAAATTAATACCCCGGCATATTTATACAGATATACATTAATACCAACAGATTCCGCAGCAACTGGATGCTCCCCCACAGCTCTTAATCGTAAGCCAAAGGGAGTTTTAAAGAGAACAAACCAGCCAATAATTCCAATGATAATTCCCATATAGCCTAATGGCGTGACATTGGTGAAGAAAATATCGCCAATAATCGGAATATCTTTTAGTAGTGGTATAGAGCTAATACCAAAGGATTCTTGTAGCGGACCTGTTTGCGCACGATCATACAGCACACGAACAAGGAATACCGCTAGCCCTGGGGCAAGTAAATTTAAGGCTGTACCTGAAACAATGTGATCCGCTCGTAAATTAACAGTTGCAATCGCATGAAGCGTGGCAAACAGTAAACCAATGAGCCCGCCAAAGAGCATTGCGACCCAAGGGGTAACATCGCCAAATGCGCTGTAAAACTCGATATTAAATACAGCAGAGGCAAAAGCGCCCATTACCATAATCCCCTCTAAACCAATGTTGACTACACCACTTCGTTCTGAGAACGTTCCAGCAATAGCTGTTAAAATCAAAGGAGCCGAATACATTAACGAACTCGTCACAATTAATTGTAAAATATTTACTACATTCATTTTTCTCCGCCTCCTTCAACTTCCGCTTCTGACGGCCCTTGGGCACGACTATGACCAAATTTCTCAAACAGCCATTCAACGAGGTAATAAGCCCCTACAAAGAAGACAATGGATGCAATAACAATTTGGGACATTTCGTTCGGTACTCCCGCACGTGAAGCCATCAGTGGTGCACCCGTTTGTAATACACCAAATAATAAAGCTGAGAGGACAATACCTATTGGGTTTCCTAATCCTAATAAGGCAACCGCAATTCCGTTGAATCCTTCTGCAGGTAAAACACCGATAACAAAAATGTTTCCAAAGGTTCCAAGACCATTGATAGCCCCACCTAAACCAGCAAGACCTCCACTGATCAGCATAGATAAAATAATGGTCCGTTTTGAACTCATTCCCGCATATTCCGCCGCATCTGCGTTCAACCCCACAGCTTTAATTTCAAAACCAGTGGTGGTATAGCGCATGAAAATCGTATATAAAATAACAACAGCTACTGCAATAAAAATACCGATATTTAAACGAGAAAAATTCGTCAGTTCTGTTAACCAACCAAGGGCTAAACTAGCGTTTTCTGAAACTCTTTCTGTTCGACTACTGCTTCCAATAACGAAGTTTGTCAAATAGTTTGAAATTTGTAAAATCGTGTGGTTTAACATGATGGTGACAATTACTTCACTAGTGCCAAAATAAGCTCTTAAAAATCCAGCAATCCCTGCGTACAAAGCCCCAGCAATCGTTCCGATTAGTAAGGATACTGGAACGAGTACCAATCTTGGCAAGTCGCCAAATTGCAGAGCAAAAGCGATGGTACTGAGCCAGCCAATTAAAAACTGGCCAGAAAGACCAATGTTGAAAAATCCGCCTTTGTTCGCTACATCAAACGCCAGACCCGTGAACACTAACAGTGTAGCCGAGGTTAAAGCCTCACCGATGGAGTAAGGATTTGCAAAAACGCCAAGAATCATTTCTGAATAAGCAGAAATAGGATTATAACCAAATATCAACATAATGATGGCGCCTACTAAGAATCCAAACAAGACAGCTAATAGAGGGACAGATAATTTTTTCAACCAACTATCCGTTTTAACATCAACCATTGATTTCCATCTCCTCTCTATTGACTTGTTCATGGTTTTCCTTCTTGACACCAGCCATAAGTAAACCAAGTTCTGTTTGATTCGTTTTGTCTGCATCCACAATATCAATGATTTTTCCGTCGTACATAACGGCGATGCGATCGGAAACATCCATGATTTCATCCAACTCAAAACTCATTAAAAGAACGGCTTTTCCATTGTCACGCTGTTCAATTAAACGTTTATGAATAAATTCGATTGCTCCCACGTCTAGACCCCGTGTCGGCTGAGCGGCAATCAGTAAATCTGGATCGCGATCCACTTCACGAGCGATAATGGCTTTTTGCTGATTACCACCAGATAGTGAACGAGCAAGTTCTTTTTCAGAAGTCGTCCGCACATCGTATTCATCAATTAAGCGAATGGCGTACTTTTCGATTTCATCATGTTTAAGCATGCCATTTTTACTAAAGGGTTCTTTATAATAAGATTGCATGACCATATTTTCTTCAATCGATAAATCTAAAATTAAACCATGGCGTTGTCTATCTTCAGGAATATGGGCAAAGCCCTGTTCTGTAATCTCGCGCGGTGCTTTGTTTGTAATATCCTTTCCATTTAGACGGATAGTTCCTTCTTTTACTGAAGTCAACCCGCTAATGGCTTGGATTAATTCCGACTGCCCATTTCCATCGACTCCGGCTATTCCTAATATTTCGCCTTGACGCACGTCAAAGCTTAAACCGTCCACGGCATTTAATCCTCGGATATCTTCAACCACCAAGTCGTCAACCGATAAAATCACTTCTTTTGGTTGTGCAGCTTCTTTTTCAACGGTAAAGTTGACTTCTCGTCCGACCATCATATCTGCGAGTTGCTGTTGAGATGTGTCGGCCACGTTTACCGTTCCAATCCCTTTTCCGCGTCGGATAACCGTACAGCGGTCTGCTACTTGTTTGATTTCATCCAACTTATGTGTAATCAAAATAATCGCTTTGCCTTCATCGGCAAGGGATCGGATAACTCTCATCAAGTCATCAATTTCTTGGGGAGTCAACACAGCAGTCGGCTCATCTAAAATTAAAATATCCGTACCTTTGTACAGGACTTTTAAAATTTCAGCGCGTTGTTGCTGTCCCACAGAAATATCACGAACCTTTGCATAGGGATCAACTTTTAATCCATATCTTTCGGATAATTCTTCAATTCCTTTTGCCGTGGTATCAGCATCTATAACTCCCATTTTATGTTCTTCATTTCCCAGCATAATGTTTTCTGCTACCGAAAATTTATCGATTAACATAAAATGTTGATGCACCATTCCAATGCCTAATTGGTCGGCCACGTCTGGTGAAGTAATCTCAACGGGTTCACCCTTAATTCTAATTTCCCCTTCTGTCGGTTCCAATAAACCGGTCAAGACATTCATCAATGTTGATTTTCCTGCACCGTTTTCACCAAGCAGGGCATGAATTTCCCCTTTGCGTACCTCCAGATTAATCTGATCATTTGCTTTAAAGTCGCCAAATTGCTTGGTGATATTGCGCATTTCAACGATTACATCTGATGCGGTCAAAACGAACTCCTCCTTCTATAAAACCGAAATAAATTATAGCACATTGCACTGTAATTATCATTAAATAAATGATTAAATGCAAGCGCAAATAAATGTTTTTGTTTAAAAAAACGCTAGTCTTAAGACTAGCGTTTTCTAAAAACAAATTGTATTCACATCATCTTAATGCTGTTATTTTATTGACTGTATGTGAATTCAGGCACTTCAATTTCACCATCGATAATTTGTTGACGTGCTTCTTCAATTTGATCAATGGTTTCTTGCGGCATTTCCTCGTGGTAGACAAAGTCAATCCCATCTTCAGCTAAACCAAAGGCAATCGTTTCTCCACCTGGGAAATTGTCATTCATCGCTTCATTTGCTGATTGTGCAACAGCAGCTCCTACGTTTTTCACTGTTGAACCAAGCGTTAAGTTACCACCTTCATAATCGCCTTCAGCTGTTTGGTCGCGGTCCACTCCAATTACCCATAAGTCAGTATCTGAACCTGCCTCCATCCGGTTACGTGCTTCCTGGAATACACCGTTACCAACTGCGCCGGCTGCATGGAAGATGACGTCTACACCGCTTGCGTACATTGCCGAGGCAATTTGTTGTCCGATACCTGCATCTCCAAAACTGTTGGCGTATTGAACGTCGACTTCAATCTCTGGATTCACATGAGCAACACCCGCTTCAAATCCTGTTTGGAAACGGTCGATAACTTGTCCTTCAATTCCGCCGATAAATCCAATTTGATCTGTTTCAGTCGTTAAAGCGGCAGCCATACCAGCCAAGAAGGAGTTTTCATGGTCAGCAAATGTTAAAGAGACAACGTTAGGCTGGTCTGAAATATCGTCCACTAACCCATACCAATTATCTGGATTTTGTTGGGCCACTGTATTAATCGGATCTAATAGTAAGAATCCAATACCATAAACGACATCATGTCCATCTTGAGTCGCTGAGTTTAGGTTTTGGATATATTGATCTTCCGCTTCTGATTGATAATAAGCAATGGCATCTTCACCAAAACCATTTTCTTCAGCCCAAGCTTGCATACCTTCCCATGAAGATTGGTTAAATGAGCGGTCGTCAATTCCACCCGTATCCGTTACCATTGCGATTGAGAAATCAGAAGTTTCCGCTCCCCCATCTGTTTCTGCAGGTTCTTCTGTTTCTTCACCAGTATCAGTACCAGTATCCGTTTCGTCCTCAGTCGTACCGCCGTTACCACAAGCTGCCAACAATAATGCAGATGAACCAAATAATGCCAATTTCTTCCAGTTTGCCATTTTATAACTCCTCCAGTTTTTTACATAGAGATTACTATGTAAATTTTATGTAACTTTTACTTCAGCTATACTATATCACTGTTGATACAAAAAATAAAGTATTTTTATGCATTTTGTAAACGCTTATTTATAGTTTATTTTTATTGCAAACGCTACAAAGACGGACACAATAAGTTCCTAAACTTTTGTGCCCGTCTTTTCCCGAACGTTATTTTAATTTAATCGTCTGTTTTCTAAAAAACCTTATTCTACTACATTTTCTTCTAAACTCAAATCACCCGATTCTTCGGAATTTGTGATTAAAACATCTCTTGGTTTTGAGCCGTCTTGTTCACTGACTACGCCGTTTGCTTCCAGATCATCCATAATATTCGCCGCTCGATTGTAGCCAATCCGTAGTCTTCTTTGAAGCAGCGAAATGGAGGCTGTCTCTAACTCGCCCACAATTTCAAGCGCATCCTCATACAATTCATCACTTCCGCCACCATTACTTGTTTTAGGTTCTTCACTTGGTATCATTTCTTCAACATAATTAGGATCTTGCTGGTTGCGGACAAAATCAGTCACTGCTTGAACTTCAGAATCTGATATAAAAGCTCCTTGTACACGGGCCGGTTTATTCGCCCCCATTGGCAGAAAGAGCATATCTCCCCGCCCTAACAATTTTTCGGCGCCATTGGCATCTAAAATGGTTCGTGAATCCGTACCACTTGAAGTGGCAAAAGCAATTCTTGAAGGGACGTTCGCTTTGATTAAGCCGGTAATGACATCCACACTTGGTCTTTGTGTCGCTAGTATCATATGAATACCGGCAGCACGCGCCATCTGTGCCAGCCGGATAATGGAATCTTCCACTTCTTTGGCTGCGACCATCATTAAGTCGGCTAACTCGTCGACGACCACAACGATATAAGGCAGTTTGGAGGGCACATCGTCTTCGCCGGAATCTTTAAGGGTTTGAATGTTTTCATTATAAGATTCAATATTTCTTGTGCCGCTCATTGCGAACAGCTCATATCGTTTTTCCATTTCTTCCACTACATTTTGCAATGCACGCGCCGCTTTCTTCGGCTTCGTCACAACAGGGGTAAGCAAGTGCGGGATGCCGTCGTAAATATTCAGCTCGACCATTTTTGGATCAATCAGCATCATTTTTACTTCATGTGGTTTCGTTCGCATCAATAAACTAGAAAGAATCACATTAATCCCGACCGATTTACCCGACCCTGTCGCTCCCGCCACTAGAAGATGGGGCATTTTGGATAAGTCCGCAATCGCCACTTCTCCTGAAATATCTTTCCCTAAAGGCACTTCAAGCGGATGGCCGGATTTTGTATGTTCTAAATCCCTCATCACTTCGTTAAAGTAGACCGTTGTAATTTCAGAATTAGGAACTTCAATTCCGATTAGAGCTTTACCAGGGATGGGGGCTTCCATACGAATGTCTTTGGCTGCTAATGCTAAAGCAATGTCATCACTTAAACTGACAATGCGACTGACCTTCACTCCCGTAGCCGGTTGTACTTCGAATTTTGTTACAGCAGGCCCTAGGTTCGCTTTAACAACCTTCGCCTCCACTCCAAAACTTTCAAAAGTCTCTTCTAAGATTTTAATATTTTCTTCAATTAAGGAATATTCATTTGACTGATCGGGCGCTGTGGAAGTATCTAATAAAGACAAAGGCGGCAGATCATAATCTTCATCTTCATCGTCCGAGACAAAATTAATGGTTAAGTTTTCTGCATCATCCATGTCTTCTTCATTTTCATTTACCGCTTTTTCTGTTTCGTTTACAGCATGTTTTTCTGCAGACAAAGTAATGTCCCCTATCGGTAAGGAGGTTTGTTTCATCCCTTCTATAGGAACCGGTTCTCTTCTCTCTCGTTCTCTTCTTTCTTCTTGTATCGGCTCTTTACTTTCTCCTTTAGCTGAGTTTTTATTCTTTTGTTTTGTCTTTTTGCCTTTTTTCGGCTGATCTTCAAATTGAATATTGTTTTGAACTAGATTCTTCAGTTTAATCAACAATTGTTTGAGCCATTCGAAAATAAAAATAAGCCCGTCTTTGATAGTTTTAAAAAGATTGGCATATGAAAAATTCCCAATACTCATAATTCCTATAAAAATAAATACGCCAATTAAAAAATACGTCCCAATATTTGCGAATAAAAAATAGCTAATAGCATATAAAACAGCCCCGACCATTCCTCCACCCAATGAGAGACTCATTTCAATCGGTTGGAAGAGAGTTGGAAAGCGTCTAAAAGTTGCTGTGATGATGTTGACGTCGGCTTCCATAATCGGTTCAAACAACTGCATATGCAGCCAGACCAATAAGGCACTGTAAATCAATACACTTCCTATAAATCGGTTTTTTTTCATTTTTGGATAATCGCCTATAAAAATATAATGCGCACCTAATACAATGCCTATAACAGAAAAGAGTTGAAAGGTTTCTCCTACAAAGAAGCGGATAATATTCGCAAAAAATGTGCCTACAAAGCCAAATTCACCGATGGCAAGCACACTCATAAAAATAAGCAAAATGCCAATCACTTCTATAGAGTACCCCTTATTCTTTTTTCGTGTTCGTTTTCTCGTTTTACTCATACGAATCTCCTTACTCTCTGTACAAACTCTTTTTTAATTATAGCATGAATGTTCGGGTTTTTTTAGCTCAAAAATGAAGGGTCAACCATTTCTATCTCAATTCTTTGACCCTTTCTTTCCAATACCGGTAAAATAAAGATACATCAATAAGAGAGGTGTATACTATGTTTTCATTATTTGGTCAGTTTTTCAATAAAGACAAGGAAGACCGAGAACCTGGGACAGTTGAATATTTAAATGAGCGGCCGGATAATCAAGAGCCGGTGAAGATTAAAGCCACCGTTTATGGTCGTGTACAAGGGGTTGGCTTTCGCTACTCCACTTACTATCTTGCTAAAGAATTGGAAATCGCAGGGGTTGTACAAAATAAGAAAAATGGGACCGTTTATGTAGAAGCTGTCGGTGAACAAGAAGCGATGAAACAATTTATTCAAGAATTGGCAAAAGGACCTTCGCCAAGTGCAGACGTAGATAAAGTGACAATTGAATATGATGATTCCATTCCGGATTACACCAGTTTTTCTCAAGACCGTTGAAAAAGTTGCCGTCTTCCTGTATCATTGAACAAGTTAATATTTGAATAAGATAGGATGAACGATGTGAAGATGCGCAAAGTAACAACACGAGCAAAGAAATTTATTTTAATGGGTGGATTGCTGAGTACGGTCATTTTTTTATCCGGCTGTATGCGATTTGACCAAGAAACAGGGGCTCCCCAAGGTGCTTTATCGGAACTGATTTATAGATTCTTAATTATTCCTCTTGGTGGAATTTTAGATGTATTGGCTGATTTTGTCGGAAGCTACGGAATAGCTATTGTGCTTTTCACAATTGCCTTCCGCCTGATTTTACTGCCATTCACACTGAAACAACAAAAAAGTACGATTGAACAACAAGTGAAAATGTCAGCTGTGCAACCCGTTACTCAAGAAATTCAAGAAGAAATTAAAGCGACCGAGGACCCGGCAGAACAACAAGCCTTGAATATGGAATTGATGGAAGTATATCGTGATAACAACATCAGCATTGCCGGCCAGTTGACAGGTTGTCTACCGCTGCTTTTACAAATGCCAATATTTGTCGCGATGCTTCAAGTTTTAAGGAACTCAGAGCAAATTTCTCAAGCAACCTTCTTAGGAATGAACCTTGGAGAACGAAGCATTCTTTTAGCTTTAGCTACCGCCTTAGTCTATTTCATTCAATCCCGTATGATGATTTCCTCAATGCCCGAAGAACAGCAAAAAACAGCGGGTGCAACGATGTACATTACGCCTGTTATGATGGGAATGATTGGCTTTTCAAGTCCGGCAGGGGTTTCTCTTTACTGGGCCATTTCTGGTGTGTTTAGTTTAGGCCAGCAATTCTTTAACAACTTCTACTACAAGCCAAAAGTAGAAGCTGAAGTAAGAGAAGAACTCGGTGATATAGATGTCATTCAACGGAAAAAGAAAAAGCCAAGAAAAGATGTTACGCCCAAGAAGACCATCCAAGTCGATGAAGATAAAAAGCGGCAAGTCAAACGCAATCGGAACCGCAATGCTGGAATGCAGCAAAGGAATCAAAAGAAAAAGTAGATAAAGTAAGCATAAAGGAATGCAGCTGAGAAGTCTGCATTCCTTTTTGTGTTTTTAATTCACTTAAATTCTCCACTCTTCTCGCTCTTACGTTAACATAAATTTTTAGATGCACGCGAGAGTTCTAAATGGAGTTCTTTAGATGAAAATTTGCGAAGCACTTTGTCATTTTGTTTTGTCATTTTGTATGTGTTCATACTCTTCGACTAAATTCTGTCCCTATCTATATAATTTTCTTTTTTCAACATCCGCGGGAAAACTTTTAAAATTGCAAAAAAATGTGAATGGACTTTTTCATCCATCCACACTATTTTTAGCTCTCTTCTTTAGAAATAGGCAAAAATATACGAAACACCGAGCCATATTCTAATTGGCTTTCTACAGATACACGCCCGGCATAGGCTTCAACCAATTCTTTGACAATCGGCAAACCTAACCCTGTCCCACCCTTTTCACGACTGCGGGCTTTGTCTACTCGATAAAATCGATTAAAGATTTTTTGCTGATCTTCTTCAGACAGTCCGGCTCCGAAGTCTTGGATTGCCACATGTACTTCATCCCCGTGAATACTTAAAGAAATATGGACTTCTTTTCGGTCTAGTGAATATTTCACGGCATTGTCTAAAATATTGACCAATACTTGTTCTAAATGATTTCTGTACATGTCGACAGATAATTTACCCTTGATGTCATTATCGACGGTAAAGACAAACTCTGGGTATAGCATTTTGAAATTAACAACTAGCTGATTAATTAATTCCACAATTTCTGTTTTTTCTTTTTTATAGTAAATGTCGACACCTTGAGCGCGTGATAAATCCAGCATTTCTTGGACCAAGGTTTTCATCCGCTTGGTCTCTTGCAAGGAAGCTTCAATCGACTCTTCCAAAATCTGCGGATCATTTTTACCCCAGCGATTCAACATCTGAAGATGCCCTTCTACAACAGCTACCGGTGTGCGTAATTCATGCGATACGTCTTCGACAAACTCCGTCTGATTTTTAATGTTCGCCTGCATCAAGTCAACCATTTCATTATACGTACGAGCCAACTTCGAAAATTCATTGTTGCTTGTACCTTCATCTAATCGAACATCCGATTCTGGATTGTCTTGAATGGACTCCATTGCTCTCGTCAGATTGGTAATAGGTCGGACAAAGGAATTAATTAAAAGCCAGCCGATAACGGCACTAAATAGTAAGGCGATTAGTCCGATGACTAGAATCGATTGAATGATATCATCAGTCATCATATGGTAGCCTTCAAGAGTCTGAATGACCTGGACATAACCAAGTAAATTGTCGTTATAGTTGGAATAAATCGGATCATTCACAGCTAGCGCTGTCCCATACGGACCCTCGATTTGTGTGATTCGTCTTTCATCTGCTGGGTAAAATTGAAAGTCGTCATTATCGGTTTCAAAAATCTCATTTTCATCCAAATCATAGACTTTTACAACAACTCCCCCTTTGGTTAAAGAGACAGGCGGCGAAAAACTCTCGCTTCTGTCTATATAATATCTAGGGGAAGGAATCGGGCCTAATTCAATTTCAGGCTCCTCCAACATAGACTCGGTTGTATCTTCCGCCAAGGGATAATAATGATTACTGAAGCGATCGACCAGTTCATCGGAGATCTCGATGATCTCTTCTTCTTCATTCTCTAACATGACGCGTTGGAAAGTATTGAGTAAAATGTAAGAAAAGATAGTAAAGGTTAAAAAAATGACGCCCATTGTTAACAGGGTCCAACGTAAACGAATCGTTGAACCCTCCTTGCGGCTTTTTTTGAAAAAATTCATCATGTGCGCATCACATACCCCATTCCTCGAACCGTTTGAATATAACTATCGCCATTTGGCTTATCCAGTTTATTGCGTAAGTAACGAATATACACATCCACAATGTTTGTTTCGATTTCTTTCTCATATTCCCAGACTCTATCTAAAAGGGTGTCTCTTGAAAGAACCACATTTAAATTGCTCATTAGTTCAACCAATAATTCATATTCCCGTTTAGTCAGTTCAATAATTTCATCGCCTCGACGAACCACGCGATTTTCCTTTTCTACAACTAGATCGCGATATTGTAAAGTGGTTTGTTTTACACGATTTTTTTCATTTTCAATATTAATGCGGCGTCCAAGTGCACGAATACGGGCCAACAATTCTTCAATTTCAAAAGGTTTTGTAATATAATCATCTGCCCCATGGTCAAAACCAGACACTTGGTCAATCGTTGAATCGCGCGCTGTCATCATTATAATTGGAATATTACTGTGCTGACGAATTCGACGAGCCACATCCAAGCCGTTTAACTCAGGCAACATTAAATCCAGTAAGATTAAATCGAATTCTTTGTTCTCGTCTAAAGCCGCTTCTAGGCCTGAACGCCCATCATAATGGACTTCTGTATCCATTCCTTCATGTTTTAATTCCAACTCGACAAAACGAGCCAAGTTTTTTTCATCTTCAATAATTAATACTTTTTGCATTTTATGCCCTCCGTAAGAATCTCTTCAAAATAAAAAACCACTGAATCTTCGCATATATAACATACACATGATAGCACACTTTTCTTATGTAAGTGAACAATCTCTTCACGAATTTCTCACAATATTGTCATACTATCATAATTTTACCGTTTGAGACATAGAAAAAGAGCATTTCTCAGAAAAGATGAGAAATACTCATTTTATCTCTACTACAATTTAAAGGAGCCGTTTAGTCCCACAGTTCCTCGCCTTCATTCCCGTACCAGTCAAAGTGGAAGGTGCCTGCTTTGTCTACGCGTTCATACGTATGAGCACCAAAGTAATCACGCTGGGCTTGAATAATGTTTGCCGGCAATCTTTCTGAGCGGTAAGAGTCATAATAAGAAATGGCTGAAGTGAAAGCTGGCACAGGTATGCCTGCTTGGATAGATAGGCCAACAATATCACGGACAGCTTGCTGATACTTTTCAGAAACATCTCTAAAGTAGTCATTTAAGAGTAAGTTTGGCAGATCAGCATTTTCATTATAAGCATCTGTAATGTCTTGCAAGAAACGGGCACGAATAATACAACCTGCACGCCAGATTTTTGCAATTTCACCGTACTGTAAATTCCAGTCGTATTCTGCAGAAGCCATCCGCATTTGCGAGAAGCCTTGCGCATAACTCATAATTTTACTGAAGTAGAGCGCTTGTCGTAGCGCTTCAATCACTTCGTCCTGGTCCCTGTTTAGCTCTTTCTTCTCAGATTTAGCAATGATTTTGCTTGCCTTTACGCGTTCTTCTTTCATGGCGGAAATGTAGCGGGCAAAAACAGCTTCTGTGATTGTTGGAAGCGGTGTACCTAAATCAAGGGCGTTTTGCGAGGTCCACTTCCCTGTCCCTTTATTCCCTGCCCGGTCTAAAATAATATCCACCATGTGTTTGCCGGTTTCTTCATCTCTCTTCGTTAAGGCATCAGCCGTAATTTCAATTAAGAAACTGTCCAGCTCACCTTCATTCCACTCTTTGAAAATCTCGGCAATTTCATCGTTTGATAACTCGAGCAATTCACGCATAATATGGTACGATTCGGCAATTAATTGCATGTCGCCATACTCGATACCATTGTGAATCATTTTGACATAATGTCCGGCGCCATTTGGACCAATATAAGCGACACATGGCTCGCCATCCGCTGGTGCTTTGGCGGAAATTTGTTCTAGAATCGGTGCGACTAAGTCATATGCCTCTTTTTGACCGCCAGGCATAATTGAAGGTCCCTTCAAAGCCCCTTCTTCCCCACCAGAGACGCCTGTTCCAATAAAGTTGATGCCAGACTCAGCCAGTTCTTCATTGCGACGCATGGTATCTGTAAATAAGGTATTTCCACCGTCAATTAAGACATCGCCTTTATCTAAAAGTGGTAAAATTTGTTGAATCACTGCATCCGTTCCTGGTCCTGCTTGCACCATTAAAAAGATGCGACGCGGGACTTCGATGGAAGCGACAAAATCTTCAAGTGTGGTCTGCAAATGCAAGTTTTTATCTGGATTTTCTGCGATAACGGCCTCTGCTCGAGCAGTGGTTCGGTTATAAATGGCGACAGAATAGCCGCGGCTCTCAATGTTTAATGCTAAGTTTTTTCCCATCACAGCCATACCGATGACGCCTATTTCTTGTTTAGTCAAAATAATCTCTCCTTTTTCTTTTATTGCTTCTAAAGCATATCAAATTTACCCTCTAAATGAAAAGAATTCTGAAAGTTTCTTGACAAGAATTCACAGGTCACTTACAATTCAAAGTGAAAAAGAAAAGGTGGTCTGCATGTCAAGAAACAAGAAAAAAAATCAATTTGCCAAAGTTATTATTGTTTTAGTGGTAATCGCAATGATTCTTCCGCTATTTGCTGCATTACTCAGCCTGTAAACTGAATGAAGTGTATTGAACCTTTACTGTTCAATACACTTTTTTATTTGTCTTTCCTTAATTCACGTGCTGCTTGCAGCGCGCCTGCTGTCATTTCACTCCCCGACAGCATACGTGCAATTTCCTCTATGCGGTCTTCTTCTTGTAAAATAACCGCTTCGGTCGTCGTATGTGTTTCTAATTGTGCTTTTTTCACGTATAAATGATGATCTGCAATAGCTGCAACTTGCGGCAAATGCGTAATACATAAAACTTGTGAATGAACAGAAATGACATAAATTTTCTCCGCGATGGCTTGAGCTACACGTCCACTGACCCCGGTATCAATCTCATCAAAAATGATGCTTGTAATACCTTGAGACTGGGCAAAAATCGTCTTCATCGCTAACATAATGCGAGAAAGTTCGCCTCCGGAAGCAACTTTAGTCAAAGGTTTTAAAGGTTCACCTGGGTTCGTTGAGATAAAAAATTCGACCTGATCCAAACCCTTAACATTTGCTGTTTGAATCGTCAAAGCCTCTATTTCATCTTTAAAGCGCACCACAAATTCAACTTTATCCATATATAGGGCATTTAACTGCTCGTGGATGGCTTCTTCTAAAGCACCGGAAACTTCCCGACGTTTCAAAGAAATCGCTCGGCCTTTTTCTAAGAGCTGCTTTTCTAATTTCTTCAGCTTCTGTTCAAGCTCTTCTTTTGATTCGGTTCGATTTTCGATTTCAGACAGTTCAGCCATAGATTCTTCATAAAAGGTTAAAATTTCCTCAACCGAACTTCCATATTTCCGTTTAAGCTGTTGAATCAAGTTCAAGCGGCTGGCAATCTCATTTAAACGTTCTTCGTCGTACTCTTGTTTATCCAATTGATTGTAGATAGCGCTTGCTACTTCTTGGAGTTGGAAAAATGTACTGGTCAACTCTTCGGAGATTTCGCTCAATTCTTGATCCACGTCTGCAATTTTTTCCACTTCATCCATTGCTTTCCCCACAAGTTCCAACCCGCTCGGCTCACCCTCTTGCAACACTTGATAGCTCACGGTTAAGGCTTCCATAATGTTTTGAAAATTGGCTAAGCGTCGCTCTTCTTCTTCCAAATCCTCTTCTTCGCCTGAAACCAAATTGGCCTCCGCAATTTCATTGGTCTGAAAGCGTAAAATATCGAGCTTTTGTGCCAGTTCTTGTTCTTTATTTTGCCAGTCTCTGTAGCGTTTACGCGTGGTGCGGTAGGTCTCATAGTCTTTTTGGTAGTCTTCTTTTAACACTTGAATGTTTTCAGTTCCAAAGTAATCCAACAAATCAATATGATTGTCAGCTTCCATCAATTCTTGGTGTTCATTTTGACCATGAATGTCAATTAAATATGTTCCGATTTCCTTCAGCAGGCCAATCGTTACAATCGACCCATTCACACGACAAATGCTGCGTCCACTTTGGTAGATTTCTCTTTGGACAATGAGGACTTCCGTATCAAACTCGATGGCTTCTTGCTCAAAGAGTGCTTTGAGCTTTTGATTTCTGGGCGTTTCAAAATGGCCTTCTAACACACATTTTTTGGTGCCGTGGCGGACGTAGTTGGATGAACCGCGACCACCAGCCAATAAACCGACTGCATCAATGATGATTGATTTCCCCGCACCAGTTTCCCCAGTGAGCACCGTCATTCCCTGTTCAAATTCCAGCGAAATATCTTCGATAATCGCAAAATTGTGAATGTGTAATTCATGTAACACGATTTTCCCTCCTTCGTCCAACCAATTTCTCTTTATTTTCGCTGCGTTCTTTCTTGGGCTTGTTTTAAAACGGCTTGAATATGTGTTTCTTTTTGCTCAACACCTGCCGCATCTTTCATTAAATGAGCCAAAAACTCAATATTCCCTTTTGTTCCCGTAATCGGTGAAAGACTCAAAGCCAGCACTCCAAAAGAGTGGGCTTCAGCAAAGCTTAAAATGTGTGCGAGTACCGACTGATACACATCAAAATCTTTGACTATCCCGCCGGCGCCCACCGCTTCACGCGCCGCTTCAAACTGAGGTTTAATTAAGGCCACCACTTCTCCACCCTCTTTTAAAATAGGGTAGAGCGGAGGAAGGATTAATTCCAAAGAAATAAAAGAAACGTCAATCGTCGCAATATCGGGTTGCCCCTTTTTGAAATCTTCAGGTTCACTATAGCGGAAATTGGTCTGTTCCATCACAATCACTTGTTCGTGATTACGGAGTTCCCAAGCCAATTGATTCGTTCCCACATCTAGCGCATACACAAGTTTTGCCCCGTTTTTTAGAGAAACATCCGTAAAGCCGCCTGTAGATGCGCCGATGTCCAAAACAATTTTATCTTGAAGATTTATGTCAAATACTCGAAGCGCTTCTTCTAATTTTAATCCGCCGCGACTAACATATTTTTTCTCTTGGCCTTTAATATACAACACCGTATCCGACGCGAGCTTTTCGCCCGCCGTTAGAATTTTTATCTCTTTAGAAGTAAACACTTTTCCGGCTAGAATATAAGATAAAGCTTCTCCTTTATCGTTTACTAAACCCTGTTCTAATAGTAAATCATCTGCGCGTTTCTTTTTCACTTACCGATACTCCTCTAGAGCTAGAATATTTGCAAAATCAAGCAGTAAGTCGGACTGGAACGATTCATCTATATCGGCAATTTCTTGGATCGCTTCTTTTGCTTGAGTTAGTCGGTTCTCTAACGCTTCAAATGCCCCGTCTAAACCGAGTAATGAGGGGTACGTACTTTTGCCTAAAGTCGCATCCGTCGCTACCCCTTTTCCAAGCTCTTCTTCTGTTCCTATAACATCTAAAATATCGTCGCGAATTTGGTAAGCAATCCCCACTTCGTCTGCATACAAAGCTAATTTGTCTAAGATAGCTTCTGATTTACCAGCAATGATTCCGGCAGAAAGAGTGGCCATTTTAATCAAAGCGCCCGTTTTACGCAAATGGATGCTTTCGATTTCTTCTAAAGAAAGATCCGCCTCTTCTCCATCGATATCCGCTTGCTGGCCGCCGATCATGCCTGCATAACCGGAAGTTTGAGCAAGGATTCTTGAAAGATGGATTTTAATATCCGCCGGCAGATTGCCTAAAGTAATAACTTCAAAAGCTAAGGTCTGCAAAGCGTCCCCTGCAAGAATGGCTGTTGCTTCATTAAATTGGATATGGTTGGTTGGATTCCCCCGGCGCAATGCATCGTCATCCATTGCCGGTAAATCGTCATGTACAAGAGAATACGTATGAATCATCTCTAAAGCAGCGGCAGACGGGAAACCTTGTTCAACTTCTTGTCCAAAAGCTTCTAAAACCGCCAGAAGCAAAAGAGGACGCAGCCTTTTTCCACCCGCACTTAAGGAATAGTTCATCGACGCTTCCAGCTCTGTTCCACTTTGTGCATCGATATGGCTGAGTAAATATTTCTCAAAAGTCTCTTTGTATCTTCCTTTAAAGGATTCAAACGTTTTATCAGATGTGGTCATTTATGCCTCTCCTTCTTCAAACAGTTCTTCGTCGCCATTTTCAGTCACAATTTTTGCTAGAGACTCTTCCGCATCTTGGAGGGTCTTTTTTAACTTGCGGCTTAATGTAATGCCTTCTTGAAATTTGTCTAGGGCTTCTTCTAACGGCACATCGCCTTGTTCTAATTGTTCTACTATCTTTTCGAGTTCCGTTAAGGACTCATCAAAGGTTTTTTCTTGTGCAGTCATGTATTTACTCCTTCTCCTTTTTCTTCAGCTCTTTTACTCTTGTTGTTACTTCCCCATTATTTAACGTAACTTGCAGTGTATCTCCGACAGCCAATTCATCGACTGAACGAATGACTTGATCTTCTTTGGCAACCACCGCATACCCTCTTGCTAAAATTTTTAACGGAGACAAATGCTCCAAGGCTTGAATGGCTTGGGTGACTTTAAAATTCTTTTGCTGCAAGCCATTAGCTAAACTCTTTTCTAACTTTTGAGTTAAGTAGTCAATTTTTGTGTGCTGCTCTCTCACATACGGCTGAATCGGGTAGCCTTTTAG
>JBHWQC010000019.1:0-2756 GCA_043425375.1 Atopostipes sp. | reverse complement strand
CAATGATTTCTCCAGCTAAAGTTAAATCATTCTCATTAAAAGACTTGAGGACCCTGTTTAACTGCTCTACAACGAGACCCCCCAGCTTATTAAATTCAATATGTAACTTTTCAATTTCATATGTGTATTCTTTTCTCACCTTAGTGGCCACCTCCTACCATACAGCAGATCTAAGAAAATATGAGTTAACCGAAACGACCTGAGACATAATTTTCAGTTTCTTCGTGTTGCGGATTAGTAAATATTTGTTCTGTCGGACCTACTTCAATTAATTCACCACTTAAGAAATAAGCTGTTTTATCAGAGATACGTGAAGCTTGCTGCATATTATGTGTCACGATCACAATCGTATAATCTTCTTTTAATTCTTCTATTAAGTCTTCAATTTTAGAAGTTGAAACCGGATCCAGGGCAGATGTCGGTTCATCCATTAAGAGAACATTCGGCTCTACTGCTAAAGCTCGGGCAATACACACACGCTGTTGTTGTCCACCAGAAACTGACAAGGCGTTACGATCTAAATAATCCTTTACTTCATCCCAGATAGCAGCTTTTTTCAAGCTGTCTTCAACGATATGGTCTAATTCTGCAGAATCTTTTATTCCATGCGTTCTCGGTCCATAGGCAATATTGTCATAAATAGATTTAGGGAAAGGGTTGGGCTGCTGGAAAACCATTCCTACATTTTTACGTAACTCATTAACATTGTATTTATCGGAGTAGATATCTTCTCCATCTAATTCGATAAGGCCTTCCACACGACAGGAGTCTACCAAGTCATTCATCCGGTTTAAAGTTTTCAATAAAGTAGACTTCCCTGACCCAGAGGGACCAATGAAGGCAGTTACTTCCTTTTCGTGTATCTCTAAATTATTATTGTATAGAGCTTGGAAATCTCCATAATAAAGATCCACATCCTGGATATCAAATTTAACAGTTTTTTCTTCTTGACTATCTTTTTTAGCTTCTCTAGTCGGAAGAGTCATTTTCATTTTATTATCCATGACTCTAATACCCCCTTTTAGATTTTTATTTGCTGAAGTATCTTCCATTTTTTTCTCTTTTATGATGTTGGACATTTTTTATTTCGCTCCTGTCTCTAAAATTTTATCAGAAATCCAATTTGCCAGTGCATTAACTACAATAACAAAAAGAACAAGTACTACTGCTGTGGCAAATGCTTTATCTACATTCCGGCCTTCATTTGTTAAGACATACATATGTACAGCCATTGTTCTACCTGTTTGTAATAACCCAGTGGCCATATTTGGGGCAGTTCCCAAGGTGAAGATCAAGGCTGCTGTTTCACCGATGACACGCCCGGATGCCAAGATGACACCTGAAACAATACCCGGCATCGCAACAGGAAGAACCACCTGGAATATGGTGCGGATTTTTCCAGCACCCAACCCATAACTGGCTTCACGTAAAGATCTATCGACAGATATCATCGCTTCTTCAGTTGAACGGATAATTAAAGGCAGTACCATAATCGTTACGGTTAAAACTCCTGCTAGAACGGAATAGCCCAATCCTAAAGTATTACGGAAAAACAGCATTCCGAACAAACCATAGACGATAGACGGCACAGCTTGTAAAGTGTCTGTAGCCATCGATATCGCTTGAGTAACCTTACTGGTACGGTCTGCATATTCAACAAGATAAACCCCAGTAAAAACACCGATCGGAGTAGCAAATAACAAAGTTAAACCAACAACTATTATTGTATTAATTAAAGAAGGGACAAGAGATTGGTTTGACGAATTAAAGTTCCATTCAAACAGTTCCAAGGAAATATTTGGAATACCTTTAATAAAGATAAAGAAAAGAATATACAATAAAGATCCAAAAGTTAACAAGGTTGCAAGGTAAACAATCCAACGGATAATTAAACTGTTTGTGGAACCTGAGTGTGATTGTTTTTTCATTAGTAACTTTCACCTCTATTTTTAAGAATTAAGAAAACAGCGTTGATAAGAATAATGAAGAAAAATAAGACGACTGCGGTGGAAATCAAAGCGGTACGGTGTGTGCCGGAAGCATAACCCATTTCCAAAATGATGTTGGTCGTCAAGGTTCGAATACCATCTAAGATATTAAAAGAAATCCTTGCCTGGTTACCAATAACCAGCTGGACGGCCATAGTCTCACCGATTGCCCGACCCATCCCTAAAACAACAGAAGAAATTACCCCGGAACGAGCAGCGGGAAAGACAACCGTGAAAACAGAACGCTCATGAGTGGCACCTAAGGCAATTCCACCATTATAAAAGACCGAAGGAACAGCTCTCAATGAAGTTTCAGAAATACTAATGACAGTTGGCAGTATCATGATAGCAAGCACGATCATTGCTGCAAGCATACTCAACCCATTACTTGGTAATGAATTTCGAATCCATGGCACGATAACTTGTAAGCCAAAGAAACCAAAAACCACTGATGGGATTCCAGCCATTAAATTTACAGCAGGACGTAAAACTTTATAAAGCCATTCCGGACAAAAATAAGCCAAATATATAGCAGTTAAAATACCAATAGGAGCACCTATAATCACCGCTCCGATAGTTGTATAGAAAGAACCTAAAATCATTGGTAATACTCCAAATGCTCCTTTAGGATCTTGGGCTGTCCAGTCAGGCGAAGGTGCCCACTGCTGGCCAAATAAAAAGTCTCCAATGCCATAATCAATCATGAAAGGCAGTCCATTAGCAAAAATAAAAGTAATGATTAAAACTAGAGAAACGACTGAGACACTA
>JBHWQC010000018.1:0-22954 GCA_043425375.1 Atopostipes sp. | reverse complement strand
GTGACTAACCTCTGTTAGTCGTTTGATTGACTCATTACTTGTTGTTTCAAAATTAACTTGTGTTGTCTTAACTATCTAATTGATAGAAGACCCCTGCACATTTTGGTTGTATTCATTTGTTCAGTTTTCAAAGATCTATTCGATATTTCTCTGTGTCCGAAACAGCAATGTGTTTCTTGAGCACGAGATATATCTTACCATTGTTTAAATTCGTTGTCAAATGTTTTTTTACATTTCTTTAACTTAAATTTAAACTTCTTTACGTTGCCTATTTTATAATAACTTGGACACAGATTCAATCCTTAGGATTAAATTTTCAATTTTTTTCGCATAAGCGAACTATTTCATTTGTTTGTGCCGCAATCAAGCAACGAAGAATATCTTACCACCCGTTTGAGAATCTGTCAACAACTTTTAAGAAATTCTTTTTAAAAGGATATGCCAAAATCAAACTAAAGCCTGTACGAAAGGTTTCTAAGCTATATTTTTTATTTTCAACGAAATTGTTTCCATCAAAAAAGAGCTATGGTTTTTTGAATTACCACAGCTCTTTAGTTTGATCTTCTCTATAGAAGGATCTCTTTTTATTTATTTAAACGATTTTGTAGTTCTTTTGACAATTCTTCGTAGCCTGGCTTTCCTAATAAAGCAAACATATTGTCTTTGTAGTCTTCGACGCCCGGTTGGTCAAATGGGTTGACGGAATTCAGGTAGCCAGAAATCCCTACGGCAATCTCAAAGAAGTAGAATAAGTGCCCCAAGGTATAAGCATCCATGTCTGGTGCGTTTAATACAAAAGTAGGAACGCCGCCATCCACATGCGCTAATAATGTTCCTTCAAGTGCTTTTTCATTTACGAAGTCGACATCTTTGCCTTCTAAGTAGCCTAGGCCGTCCAAATCGTCTGGCTGCGAGGGAATCTCAATTGATCGCGTTGGATTTTGGATATTAATGACCGTTTCCAACATATTTCTTCGTCCATCTTGCACATATTGTCCGACCGAATGCAGATCAGTGGAGAAGTTCCCGCTTGTTGGATAAATACCCCGTTGGTCTTTTCCTTCAGATTCTCCATATAGTTGTCGCCACCATTCATTAAAGAAGCGTAAACGTGGTTCGTAGTTTACAAGCATTTCTACCGTTTTGCCTTTACGGTATAGAATATTACGTAGGGCAGCATATTGATAAGCCGCATTTTCTTTCAGATCCGCTTTAGAATACTGCTTCATTGCGTCGCGAGCTCCTCGCATTAATTCATCAATGTCGCCGCCTGCTACAGCAATTGGCAATAATCCAACAGGCGTGAGCACGGTAAAGCGGCCTCCAACATTATCAGGAATCACAAATGTTTCATACTCTTCTGCATCTGCTAAAGTTTTTAATGCCCCTTTTTCAGCATCTGTTGTAATGAAAATTCGATCTTTAAGATTCTCTTCTCCGTATTTTTCTGTTAATAGTTTTTTAAAAATACGGAAGGCAATCGCGGGTTCAGTCGTTGTCCCTGATTTTGAAATCACATTAATAGAGAAGTCTTTGTCTTTTAGCACTTCCACTAAATCAGCCAAATAAGTAGAGCTGATATTATTTCCAGCATAATAAATTTTAGGTACTTGACGTGTTTCTTCATCTAACTGGTCTACAAAAGAATGCGATAAAAAGTCAATGGCTGCGCGCGCACCTAGATAGGATCCGCCAATTCCAATCACCACTAACGCTTCAGAATTGGATTGGATCTTTTTAGCCGCTTCTTTTACACGGGCATATTCGTCTTTATCATAGTTCTCAGGCAGATCGATCCAACCGAGATAATCATTTCCTGGTCCTGTTCCTTCTCTTAATTGCTTATCTGCCAAAGTCACTTGCGGTTGAATGTGTTCTAACTCTTCTTTACTTACAAATTGATCGACAACATTTGAGTAATCTAATGAAATATGTGTCATTGCTTTACCCCTCCATATTTTTATTTGATTTTAATAGATTGATTAAAATAAGGGAACTCCTGTAATTTCATATCTTTGAATGGTTTCTTTGAAACAATCCGACACTTGCCATTCAAGAGTTGAATCTGGTAAGAGTAGGTCATCTGGATGTTCAGCGCCACAGTGGTACTTCAATACAAACAACGGAAAACGCATCTCTTTATAGATAGCATTTGTCAGTTCAGTTAATTCAAGTTTTTTAAAGTTTAACGCTAACTCTTGTTTCAACATTTCAATGACAGATGCTAAACCCGTATTATTTGTATCATTGACGGTTTGTATTGCCGGAAACACAAAATCACTTTCATCGTGCTGGACTAGGAACATCCATTTCCCATCTGTCCGCTGCACCATAACTGTATACGCGATAAGTGCTTGTTTTTCTACCATTCTTTCATGCTCCTTTTGTAAGTCCGTTCTCCAAAACAAGTGGCCTAAACACTATTCAATTGTGAGTCATTCGGGTTAATGCGGTATCCATCCATTTTGGCAGTTGTTTGGCTAAGCTGTCAAACCCTGTTCCACTTGCCTTGCCGTACCTTGGATTCTTTTTACGATTTGAAAAAGGATGATGTTTTGTTTTTTGCAAACTCCGAAGAGATAAACTCATTCTCCCATCGAATTCATCAATGTCCAGCACCATCACTTCAATTTTTTCGCCCAACTCAAACAATTCCTCCACATTCTCTACATACCCGTGTTTCACTTCAGAAATATGAATAAGTCCTTGCGTTTCTTCATCTAAAGAAGCAAAGACACCATAGGGTTGAATACCAGTAACGGTGGCCGTTACAATGTCTCCTATTTTATATTCGCTATAAGACATCCTATCACCTCTAATCTTGTGACCACATACTTAATATCTGGAATGTCTAATTACTTCTATTGTAGCACTTATTTCATCCGAATTGAAACAAATTCCTGACTCTTAGGTTCATATATTCACACCAAAAAAACAGTTTCGCTTATCCTTAAGATTGGAATGGCTTACAAACTATTACAGAAAAATTACAACTCTCTCCCCTTTAAGGTTCGTTCGTCAAAAATCCCTATAGAGCAGCCAGAGATTTCTCTTTTTTCTCTACAGGGATTTCTTTTTATCTTTTATTCTTCACTGACTTCAATCGATTCAATGACAATATCTTCTAACGGTTTGTCGGCAGGATTTGTTTCAACTTTATCAATTTCATCCACCACATCCATACCTTCAACGACATGACCAAAGACGGTATGACGCTGGTCTAACCATGGTGTTCCGCCATTCTCACGATAAGCTTCAATAATTTCCGCTGGATAGCCGGCGCCTTCCATTTGCTCCATCATTTGGCTTGGCACTTGTGAAGCGGTCACGATAAAGAATTGACTGCCGTTTGTATTTGGACCAGAGTTTGCCATCGACAGCGCGCCTCTTAAGTTAAACAAGTAAGGGCTAAATTCATCTTCGAATTGTTCTTCCCAAATACTCTCACCGCCCATCCCTGTTCCAGTTGGGTCGCCGCCTTGAATCATAAAATCTGAAATGACTCGGTGGAAAATAATGCCGTTGTAGTAATCTGTTTTTGCAAGCTCTACAAAGTTTTCAACTGTTTTAGGGGCAAGCTCTGGATACAAGGCGAATGTTACATCCCCTTTGTTTGTGTGCATAACTGCTTTGGTCACTTTTGTGTCTCCTTGACTCACTTGTGGAAATTCACTCATTTATTTGTCCTCCAATAGTATATTTAACCTCTTAATAGTACATGATTTATTTTGAAATTCAAAGCCCTAGTCTCTCTACTTCCTCTGCGCTCAATTGGAATAAAATGACAAAGGGGTGAACAAAATGTTAGAATAGTTGAAAGATTGTCAGGAAAAGAGGTTGAACATGTCCATACTAACTAACTTCCCACTCGTTGCCGCTATGGCTTCTATTTTTATTTCACAAGTGACAAAAATCCCCGTAGCTTATATGTTAGAGCGTCCGGCGACGATTGCTTTAATGTTTTCAACTGGAGGGATGCCAAGTTCTCACTCGGCAGGAGTCGCTTCCCTAGTGACAGCCATCGTGGTTGAGCAAGGCTGGGAGTCAACGGCGACAGCTATCGCCTTAACTTTCGGCGTTTTGGTCATTTTTGATTCAATGGGCGTGCGCAGACAAAGCGGTGAGCATGGGATTATTATTAATGAATTGATCCACGATATTCAACTGCTTGCCAAACCATTAACTGGTAAAAATGCAGAGATTAAAGAAAAAATAGAAAACAATACAGCACCGGGCACTGTATTTTTAGGCCATAAGCCGATTGAAGTCATTATCGGCGCTCTCTACGGAATTGCCCTTTCGCTGCTCATTTATGTTATCTTTTATAGGTAGGAAGGGTTGAATTAGAGGAGTTGAATGAGATGCACACAGCTGAAATGTATGACGTCACCATTATCGGTGGTGGCCCTACTGGTATGTTTGCCGCTTTTTATGCCGGCATTCGCGAATTAAAAGTTAAAATCATTGAAACCTTACCCGTATTAGGTGGACAAGTAAAAGTTATGTACCCAGAAAAAAACATTTACGATGTCGGCGCCTTCCCCTATATCAAGGGCGCGGATTTAATTGGGCAGCTTCGTCAGCAAATGGAACCTTTCGACCGTACGATTTGTTTGGATGAGAATGTTTTAAAGATTGAGCCAAATGAAGATTTTTTTACCATTCAATCAAACAAAGGCATTCATTTAAGTAAAACAATTTTAATTGCGACGGGTCAAGGTTCTTTTGAGCCGAGGAAGCTAACTTTTGATTATCCAAAGCAATACGAAGACACGAACTTACATTATTATGTGAGTGAGCTGGAAGGTTACCGAGACAAAACGGTAGCCATCACAGGTGGCGGCGATTCGGCCGTTGACTGGGCTTTGACGCTAGAAGCTATTGCAAAAAAAGTATATATTGTCCATCGTCGCGATAAATTCCGTGCCCACGAAGCAGCGGTCACTCGTTTAAAAAACTCCTCGGTCGAAATCCTCACGCCCTATGTGCCTCGCCAACTCATCGGGGATGAGGAGAAATTGCATGCCGTTGAATTTGAAGAGCGCCGGGGAGAACAAACCTTTAGATTGCCCGTGGATTACTTTATTGTCAATTATGGATTTTCTTCTTTAAACAAGCAATTAGAAGATTGGGGTTTGGAGACGGAACATAGCAGTGTAGTGGTTTCACAGCGGATGGAAACAAATATTCCAGGTATTTACGCTGCAGGTGACGTCACAACTTTTGACGGAAAAGTTAAATTAATTGTCACGGGGTTTGGCGAAGCGCCGACTGCGATTAATAGTATCATTCAATACTTAAATCCGGGGCAACGAATTGAAGCGCCGACCACTGGGGACGATTATGGGACGGATGCTTTTAAAGCGTACCAAGAAGATTGAAAAATTAGAAAAGGATGATGACATTGGTAAAACCTAGTTCAGAATTAGAAAAAGCCGCTTTGGCTCGTTTAAAAGAACGCGGGGTGTCACTCGATGAAATTGCAGAATTGGTCTATGATTTACAAGCGCCTTACCTCAAAAATTTAACGATGGAGGATTGTAAACAGAATGTGACGGCTGTCTTGCGCAAACGCGAGATTCAAAATGCCGTGTTAACAGGGATTGAATTAGATGTACTGGCCGAGAACAAAGAGCTCTCCAGCCCCCTGCAAGAGATCGTGGAAAATGATGAAGGTCTCTTTGGGGTCGATGAAGTATTGGCGCTTGCGATCGTTAATGTTTATGGGTCAATTGGTTTAACAAACTTTGGTTATTTAGATAAATTAAAACCAAAAGTAATTAGTCGCTTAGATTCACATAAAGATGACGATGAAGTGAATACATTTCTCGATGATATTGTAGGAGCTATTGCCGCTGCGGCCGCGAGTCGCCTGGCACATGCCAATCCTGAAGAAAGTGATTTAAAGATTGATTTAAGCAAACTTCGTGAATAAAAAATGAATCCGCCAATGGTTTACTTAAAACCAATAGCGGATTTTGTTAGGTATAGGCTTTTCTTTTGCTGAAAAAATAGCCACCAATAAAAGAGGCTTCGATTAACAAAAAGGCAAAGATAAAGCAGTACATAAAGAACTCTTGGGGCAGCACGGTAATAATGGGATCCGTGGCAGCATTAAAAATCCAGGCATCATTATTGAACAGGATCTCATGAAAAACGACAAACATCGCATTGAAATCAATGGCTAAAATAAATAAGAGGATAAAGGGGACGAAAATAGCGATTTTGAAGGGATTCACCAGCCGCCACCAGCCACCGACTTGATTTAATTTTTTTAAATAAAAAAAAGAGCCAATGGCCGAAGCAAAGAGTAAAAAATAATTCATGTAAAATAATCTTTTTACTTCCCAAAAATGAAACGCGCCGTTTTTTGAAACCGGAAAGTCAGGAAAGACCAGCGTCTCAATCCAAGGAACATGTAAATATTCTAACACCGCATAATAATTTTCCATGATTTGATTATGAGACATCCCTACTCTTTCGGGAATATTTAAATGAGCTAGAGCAAATTCATAAATAGGTGTCGCTAGAATCGTCAAAGCAATCACACCCGTTAGAATAAATACAAAAAGGCTAGCGATTCCTAGTACATCTGTAACTTTGTTTTTCATACACTTCTCCTAAAGAATTTCCCAGTCATCGAGTGTATCCACCACATAGGTGGGCGGGGTCGGTAAGTTGGGGACATCTTGTTTTGACGTAAAACCGGTCAGAACCAATAACGTGTCCACCTCATTTTGAATACCCGCTTGAATATCTGTTGTGTAGTTGTCGCCGACCATCAGCACATCCTCTTTATCCAGCCCGATTGCTTCAATCGCCGCATCCATGATAATAGCTTCTGGTTTACCGATTATGGTCGCTCTTAGTCCTGTCGCCGTTTCTAAAAAGGCTACAAGGGCACCATTTCCAGGCACTAGGCCCCGTTCGGTCGGTAAATTGGTATCTGGATTGGTCGCAATGAACTTGGCGCCTGCTTGGATAAGTAACGTGGCTGTTTCCAACTCTTTATAAGTCACAGAGCGGTCCAAGCCGACAACAACAGCATCCACTTCCGTATCAGAAAGCTCAAAGCCTGCAGCCGTCAACCCTTCGTCCAAACCACCCTCGCCAATCACATATAAACGATTGTGGTTATTTTTCTCAAGATAAGCAATAGTCGCCATGGTGCTAGTAAAGACTTCATTTGGATACGCTTCGACAGCTGACACGTCCTGCAGCTTCTTGGCGACATCTTCATTTTTGGAAGTTGAATTATTTGTTAAAAACAAAAAGGGTTTCTCTGCTTTTCTCAAACGCTCAATAAAACCAGCGGCTTGATCAATCTTTTCTGTCCCATTATACATCGTGCCGTCTAAATCAATTAAATACCCTGCATATGCTTTGCTCATCTGTAACTTTCTCACCTAGTCCTTTTTCTTGCGAATTTTAAATGTTTTTTTAGTTTCTTGTTTTGATTGCTGCTTTGGTGTGGTCTGCGTTGTTTCTTTTTTCTTTACTTTAAACTCTTTGGCTTTGTTTTGCTGTTGTTGTTTTGGATTTGCCGGATTTTTAGGGTTTGGCTTTTTATTTCTTGGATTTCGACGTTTGGATGAATGGCCGCGTCGTTTGCGATTAGATTTTTTCGACCGTTTAAAATAAGGTTCTGGATCTTCCTCTTTCTTCTCTACTCGTTCAAAAACAAAATACTGACAACCAAAGTTGCAATATTCAATCAAGTAATCTTCCAGATTAGAAATCTTCATATCAATCGGTACACTTTTTCGGTCATCGTCAAAAAAACCACGTAAGCGCAGTTTCTCATACGCAATATCGCCAACGATATAATCATATTTAAAGAGATAATCGGTAAACCGCTCCTCCATCATCTCGAGATCAAAAGCGTCGCGGTGGTTTTCAATTAATTTATACTCCACGTCTTGAAAACGAAAAGTATCGGCATCGACTCGGAAAATGCTTCGCTTGTCTGATGCAATAACATCCAAATCAGTCAAAGCTTTGTCTAATTGCTCAGTGCTTTCTTTTTCTGTTTCTTTAGGCATCTCATCATCTCCTTTCTGCTAGTTTTCATGGTCAATGGAATACGGATAATTGTTTTTTAAATAATTACCAACAATTGTTCGCAGGAATTCAGGAAACATTACTTCTTGCTGGCTGTGTCGGTTCAAGGTATGCAGAAACGGTAAAAAGGAAAAATAATCAATGGTCGCCAGTTCATATTCTTTCCTTTTATCAATAGGTTCACCCAACCATTTTACCTCATTGTTCTCGACACTTAAACCTTTTAGGCATATTTTCCCAAATACCTTGCCGCGAAAACCAAAGCCTTTCACTGGCCGGGCGATCATTTTTTCATCAATTCGTTGAATTTCTTTGGCAAAAGCTGTCAGGTGTTTACCTTTTATTTTACATTTCATGACACGAATGGGGTGGGGCAAAGTTTGATGTAAATCGGCAGCTGTGACCAAGCCTTTAGGAATGTCTGCCATAAATAAACCGGCATTTAAAACCGCCCCGTCGGTTCCGGCAAAATCGGCAATTGCGTCTAGCGTCAGATTGACCAAGCGATTTTGTCGGCTCCAATCGTACGGCAAATCCATAGCTATTTGTGCAAGTGTTTCTGCTGCCAGCAGCTCTTGTCCTTTTTTCAAATACGCGGCCAGCATTCTTTCTTCCTCCGCTACAGGTTCGATGTCCTCTTTTGCATTGAGTAAGCGGATGTTTTCCACCTTTAGCTTGTCCCGTTCTCTTCCCACTACAATTTCACCTAGCCAATTTCCAAATTGTCCGGCCCCTGCTAAGGTCGAGCCTGCGACCATTTCACCCTGTTGGAGCGCATGGTGGGTGTGGGCGCCAATAATTAAGGGGATAGGAAATAATTTAGACAAAAACCGGTCTTCTTGAATGCCCAAATGGCTAAGAAGAATCCAAAAGTCGGCTTCGTCTTGGTGTTGTTTAAAAAACTCTTGTGTTTGCTTGATGGGGTTACGGACTGTCCAGCCGAGTTTTTCATAGGTGGTATATAAGGGAGTTGTTAAACCAAAGACCCCCACTCGATTCCCCCATGGCGTTTCGATAATTTGATAGGGTTCTGCCCATTTTGGGACATCCCCTGTTTCAGCATCGAACAGATTGGTTAAAATGACGGTGAAACTGGCATCATCGTAGAGACGATTCAATTCTTCTTTTGTGTTGGTGATGCCTTCATTATTGCCAATCGTCACGGCATCATAGGCCCCTTGATTCAAGAGCCGGGTGATGGCCTGGCCATCTGTGGCTTCGGTTAAGGGGTTGACTCGGTCGGTGGCATCGCCTAAATCGAAGGCGAGCACCATATCGCCCTTTTCTTCTCGAATAGCGCGCTTTTCTTGCAGTTCGTTTGCCAATCGCGGCCAATACGTGAGATCAGAATGGAGATCATTTGTGTGATAAATATAGAGTTTCTCATTCGACATAGCAGGCTCCTTTATTCGGTGCTTTCGATTGACAGTTGGTGTAAGTGACCTCTGAATTTTTGTCAGATTCTGTTCCTTAGTTTAATCTATTTTTTAGGAAAGAACAAATCGACCTTCTTCCTCAACTCCTCTATGGAAGGCAAAACCATCCACAGCTGCGGATGGTTCTCGATTTATTTAAGCTTCAAAATCTACAATGCGTGTGCCATGAAATTGAGCCACTGGCAAGACTTTTTGAATATCCGCAATATTTTCATAGGTGACACCGCCGCCGACTAAAAACTCAATCCGTCCATCCGCATAAGCGATTAACTCCTTTAACCAGTCAGCATTATCCACAACGGACCCGCTCAAACCGCCATGCGTCAAAACGCGTGTAACATCTTGTTCGATGAGCCAGTCCAATTCTTTTTTCGCATGCGCGCGGTTGATTTCATCAAACGCCATATGAAAGACGACTTCCATTCCCCTGCTCAATTGAATCAACTCCGCCAGCCGTCCGCGGTCAATTCGATTCTCAGGCGTGAGACAGCCAAAGACCACCCCATGGCTTTTTAGTGTTTTTGCAATCTTAAGATCCTTTTTCATAATGTCAAATTCATCATCATCATATACAAAATTCCCGCCTCGCGGACGAATCATAGTCATAATGGTGGCTTCATGCGCCTTAGCATAAACGACTGCTTTTTCAATCACTGCGTAAGAAGGGGTAGTGCCACCTTGAGCCAAGTTGTCGCACAATTCAATCCGGCCAGCACCTTTGGCGATCGCTTTTGGAATGTGTGTAAAATTTTCGGCACAAAATTCTAAAATCATCTATTTATCCTCTCAATTTCTTTTTAAAGATCGACCTCTTCTAACAATTCCTTTAAAGAGGATAGATCGTCATTCGATAAGGTAATGCCTTTGCCCATTTTTTCATGGTCGGGGCTCCAGTCGCGGATGTCAAATTTCGGCGGCCGCCCGTTCCAGCTGATTAAGTTCAATTCTTTGGTCCAACCACTTGAGGATTTTGACAAGACACCCAACTCTTCGATAATTTCATAGTTAAAATCTGCCATACTTTTTCCCCTTTCTAAATGCCGGCGCGGACTTCTGTCAATACGCGGCGCAAAATGTCCGGATAATCCGTGATAATGCCATCGACACCTTTGTCGATTAACTCGCGCATGGTCGCTTCATCGTTAATCGTCCAATAATAAATCGACATATTTCGTTTTTTAGCGCTTTGAATAATATTCTGCGTGGTTAAATCATACCCTTCCGATTTAGTCGGTAATTGCAAAGAATCCGCATTAGAAGGTGCCAGTCCATTGAGATAAGACACATGCAACTTTACAAACTGACGCACTTCTTGTTCGCCCGCTCCAATAGGAATGGTTCCCCAGGTGACCGCTTCAAAACGCTCCATAATATCATGATCGAAACTGCCTACCATCACATTCTCTTCCATATTGTATGCTTGAATTAAGGTCCACAATTCATCAATGATTTTATCATAAAGCGCTGGATTATTGGTGTCTTTTATTTCAATTAAGTGGCGCATATTGGGATATTTTTGAAACATTTCAGCCACCATTGGGATATACACTCCTTGATTGCGATAAGCATATTCACCATTGCGATCCACAAAATTGTAGCCAGCATCTAAAGCTTGAATTTCTTCTAAAGTCATTTCATTGACTAGACCACTGCCATTTGTCGTGCGGTCAACTGATGCATCATGAATAACCACCAAATGGCCATCTTTTGTCAGATGAATATCGTATTCAAACATATCTACTTTTAATTCCAAAGCTTGGTCAAAAGCCGCAATTGTTCCTTCTGGAGCCAATCCACTGCCCCCGCGATGGGCAATGTTAAAAATGGGCGGATTCATTGAGCGGTAAAAGACCCAATTTGGTCGTTTCTCTCGCGGCCACAAAAAAATGAGGAGCCAGCCGCCAGCTATCAAGGTCAGCACTTTTCCCACTAAGGATAAAAATTTTCTCATGTCTTTATACACCTTTCCTAATTCTTTTCTTCACTAAGTTCAGCAATAATAGACGACTTTGTTTCGATTGTTCGCTCCTTTCAAGTTGTTGTGTTGGGTCAGATGAAAGCCTTCTTGTTCAATCGGGATTTGCAGGGTATCAAAAGATAGTCAGCTAAAGCACAGCTACTATTCCAAGAAGAACGGCTAAACTTTTTGCTAATTTCTTCATCAAATGAATTTTACACCTTCCTTAAACGAATAGTACACCAACTAGCATTGAACCGCCGATAATGAGCGTATTAGTCAACATGTGGCTGAACGCCGCTGCTTCGAAATGGAATTTATAAAACAGCCAGCCATACAAAATGCCATCTACTCCATTTATCAGAAAGTGACGAATCCATAGCAAGGCGTTGAAATCATCGGATCCTGCCAGTGAATTTTGTTGGGAGAAGGCATATAAAATAGCGGTAAAAAGAACGCTGATTAAATACGTGTTTTTAGTTATCTTTTCACCTTTAACGCTCAAAATATAAATGAGTATCGTCATTACGCCTAAACGCAGCAGCACTTCCTGACCAAAACCGCTGTAGAAAATATTGGATAAGACTTGCCAAATCGTTGGGTTCTCTATCGTCGAAACGCTAAAACCCGGCACTCTGTTTCGGAAAATAATATCAATCCCTATATTCAAAAGGGCTAAGCCTAATGAAGAAACTACAACAAAGGGCAGACTCTCTTTAAAAGGATAAGTCTCCCGGTTGAAATTGAGCGGACGGCTGTTTTCAACGGTTTCATAAATAAGTGAGCGCAGCTGTACTTTTTTAAGATAGCGAACGCCAAAATAGATTGCCACCGTCCCGAGTAAAATCGGCTGCGTTAACGCCAAAGCTGCAAATTGCACTGGAGTAAAGGCCGCTCCGCCTAAAATGTCTAAATAAATCTCTGCTTGATCCAAAAGCACAGGATAATATGTGGCCAGTCCCAAGAGGTACAAGCCTAAAAACATCCCAAAGCTTTTCCATGGGTAGCTCGTTTTCATATTTTCTTCTCTTTTCATACGTCATCTCCCTATCCTACTCTCTCTACTATACCACTGCTTTTTGTTGAGTGCATCAAAAAAGCGATGCCTTTTCGCATCGCTTTTCTCTAAAACTGATTGGCTTTTATTCTCTGATTTGCCCCTGACCTTCAATCACGTATTTATAACTCGTCAACGCTTCTAAGCCCATTGGTCCTCTAGCATGAAGTTTTTGTGTACTAATGCCGATTTCGCCTCCAAAACCAAACATTTCGCCGTCTGTAAAACGCGTCGAGGCGTTCACGTAGACAGCGGCTGAATCAATCGTGTTCAAAAAAGTTTCTGCAAGTGAATAGTTTTCGGTCACAATCGCATCGGAATGCTGGCTGGAATATTTTTGAATGTGTGCAATGGCTTCATCCGCACTGCTGACGGTTTTGATACTTAAGACTAAATCCAAATGCTCTTGTGCATAATCTTCGTCCGTGGCCGCTTTTGCCTCAGAAATAAGGGCTTGGGCTTTTTCGTCACCACGAATTTCAACACCGGCTTCTAGTAAGCGCTCCGCAAATTCAGCTAAGTGCGCCTCTGCCATTTCCTCATCGATAACCAGCGTCTCGACCGCATTACAGACAGAAGGTCGCTGGACTTTTGCGTTAAACAAAATGTCGGACGCTTTTTTAACATCCGCAGATTTTTCAATATAGATGTGACAATTGCCCACACCCGTTTCAATAACCGGCACTGTGGCTGTTTTCAGCACTGCCTGGATTAAGCCCACTCCGCCTCGCGGAATCAAACAATCCACAACCTTGTTGTACTGCATCAGTTGAGTAGATAGTTCACGGTCAGGCACTGGAATAACTTGGATGGCATCTTCTGGCACCGCTGAGTTTTTAAGGCCTTCCTTGATGGCTTTTTCAATCGCTAAGTTGCTGTTTAAAGCTTCTTTCCCGCCGCGTAAAATAACGGCATTGCCTGCTTTTAGACATAAAGCGGAAGCATCCACCGTCACGTTTGGGCGAGATTCGTAAATAATCCCAATCACACCTAAGGGTACGCGCCGTTTGCTAATACGCAAGCCGTCTTCCGTCACCCAACCTTCATCGACCTGTCCGATCGGGTCTTTTAAATGGGCAATTTGTCGCAGACCATTTTGCATGCCTTTCATTCGATCATCATTTAAAGTCAGACGTTCAATCAACACATCCGTTAACCCATTTTTCTTGCCCGCTTCAATGTCTTTTTGATTGGCTTGTAAAATTTGCGCGGCATTTTTTTCCAAAGCGTCCGCTATAGAGAGTAACGCTTCATTCTTCTCAACAGTTTGGAGTTGACTCAGGGTACGCGCCGCCGCTTGGGCTTGCGCCCCCATTTTTTCTAATCGTTGATCCATTTCAACCATTTTTTCACCTTTCTCCTTCATTATCTTCTTGACTGAATAGAGTGCCAATTTCTTGGCCCGCTAAAATATCAAAGATATCGCTTGGATCTTTCGAGCTTGTAATCACCATTTTTTGTTTATTTTTTAAGATCACCTCAGCGGCTGACAGCTTTGTACTCATGCCGCCTGAAGCAAACTCCGAGCCTTTCCCTTGAGCCATTTCATGAATCGCAGGCGTGATCTCAGAGACACGGCTGATTTTTTTGGCCTCTGGATTTGTAGCTGGATTGTCTGTGTATAAGCCATCTATGTCGCTTAAAATGACCAGTAAATCTGCATCGATGACTTGCGCCACATACGCCGATAACGTGTCGTTGTCCCCAAAACGCGTCACGTGGTTTAATTCATCCACCGCCACCGCATCATTTTCATTAATAATCGGGATGATTTTAGCCGACAAGAGGCTTTCCAAGGCTTGACGCGTGTTGTTGTAGGATTCCGGAAAATCCAACACATCGCGTGTCATTAAAATTTGCCCGACCGTTTGGTTGTAATGATTAAAAAGATTGGAGTAGATATTCATTAAAAGAGCTTGCCCAACGGAGGATACCGCTTGTTGTTCGGGAATGGTTTTGGGGTATTGTTTCAATTTCAAGGAAGCCGCACCTACTCCAATGGCCCCCGAAGTGACCAAAAGCATTTCATAACCTTCTTGAAATAATGTGGACAAAGTATATGCCAGTCGATCAATTTTTCGATAATCGACTTGACTGACCTCTTTCATCACAGAGTTTGTTCCAATTTTAACGACGATACGTCGAGTCTTTATCAGACTTTTTCTTACCATGTACCAATCCCACCCTAGCTAATATTTTGTCTATTCTACACCAATCGTCTCGTAAAGACAAAAAAATTTGGAGGTTTTTCTAGCTGAGGTGTTAGATTTTTATCTGAACAGAGGTTTTGGAAGAATTTTCTGCGCTCACCACTTTTTTCGCACACACCTTCTTAATCACCTATTTCAATCATGCAAAAAGCCGGCAACTTTTCAGTCGTCGGCTTTCTCTTCGTTTACGCTAAGTACTCTTTACAGGCTTTGGCACAGGCACGGCAGGCTTTGGCACATTCTTGACAGTGGTCATGGTCATGTTTTTCACATTCATCCGCACAAGCTTCGCAGCTTTTGATGCAGGCTTTTATTAATTCCGGCAAGATTTCACTGTCTCTTTGCGCAAAATCCAAAACAATCCCACACATATCGGCACATTCACGGTCCGAGCGAATACATTCGGTCATCATTTCGACATTGTCTTCCTGTAAACACATATCAAAACAATGGTTACAGGCCTTCTGACATTCCAACACAGTATCCATCAATGGTTCTAGCGTTTTTGTCATGTTTATTCCTCCGTTTGATAAGATTTCTTTAAAATCATTCTACTCCTCTGCCCGTGTCAGCGCAAATCATACACTTATTCTAGCAGTCTTTTTGATTCAAAATGAAGGTTTCGATCACTTCATGAATCGCATCTTCTTCATGTGTCGCGTGAGCCAGATAGTCGGCTTCTTCTTTTAATTCAGGCACTATATTTTGGACACCCACGGCTAAACCCGCTTTTTTAAGCATCGCTAAATCATTGTGGTTGTCGCCAATCGCAATGGTTTCATTTAATTCAATGCCTAAATGATCCGCTAAAAAGGCCAGTCCTGCTCCTTTATTGGCGCCCTTGGCATTGAATTCCAAATACCGATTGCTTGAATAACTGACATCACAATTTTCTGTCAGATGCGCCACTTCTTTTTCAATCTGCTCCAAGTAGGACACGTCTGTATTCATATACAAAATTTTGACAATCTCTTCGTCTTTCAAAAAGTCCAAATCGGTTTCAAACGTTTCGATAACATCCATCTTTGTCTCTAAATGGGCGCGCTCTTCTTCCACGTAATTGTATACATACACATCCTCTTTTGTGTAGACGTGGATGCAGACGTCATAATTTTGTCCGATGGCGTACATTTGCGAAGCAAAATCAAAATCAATGCTTCGTAAATGGAGAATTTGATTGTCCTTGTTTTCGGTCACAGCGCCGCCATTAAAGGAGATCACATATTCGTCTGCTTTTTGATACAAGCCGATTTCTTTCAGCGTTTCTTGTACAGTTGGGAAGCCTCGGCCGGTGGCAAGGACGAATTTCACCCCCAAGTCAGCCGCTTTTTGAATAGCGTCCACATTTCTCTTTGAAACCGTATTGTCTAACGATAAAAGGGTTTCATCTAAATCACAAGCAATTAATTTATACATTGATTAGCCTCCATTTATTGAATTCTCCCTTCAAGTTTATCATGTGTAGCAAAAAAGTGAAAAGCAAGTCCTATCTATATTGTTTATAAATAAATTATTGCGTCTTTGATTGTTTTCGTTCACGGTGGCATACTCCATCGTGAACGAAACAGCCATCAGCCATTTTTAGGCAAAAAAGAAAAACGACTGGCCTCCATTGTCCATTGAATCGGGGGAGTCGTTTTTCTATAAAGGGGTGTTTTATTTATCCGCTATAGCAATTTCTTGTTCAGCTTTGACTTCTTCCAGCAACTTTGACTGTTCTAAAAGCTCTAAAGCGACTAAGGCGATGCCTTGGGCGCCTTTCATCAGGCCTTCTTTACCGGCGTCTGTAATCGTTGCATCCGCCATTTCACGCGTGTGGGCACTTACCGATTCCGGAACGATTTTAATATTCCCTTGAATGGTCGGACATTTATAACTGACTGCGCCCACATCCGTTGAACCGCCCGTTTTTTCATCAACAGGCTGGATATCTTCTACACCTAAAGCGTCATATTTTTCGGACAAAATTTCAGCTAATTTGTAATTAATAACTGTGTCTGAATAGGCACATTCATATTCGGACACTTCAACGCTTGTGCCATTGGCCGCGCTGATATTTTTGACCATCTCTGTTGCTTTTTCGCTGATTTCACGCGCATAAGCCATCGTTGGTGCTCTAAAATAATACTCCAGTGAAGCATAGTCTGGAATCACGTTGGCGGCTTGGCCCCCTTCTTTAATGATGCCATGAATGGTGGTATACGGCTTGACCATTTGGCGAAGCAGGTTGATCTGCATGTAACTCATGACCGCTGAGTCCAACGCCGATACCCCATCCCATGGGTTTGCGGCTGCATGGGCGGTTTTTCCGTGGAATTCAAACTTCACAGGAACCAAGGCGCTGGAGCGTGAACCGACACCGTTTTTACTGCCGGGATGTACCATTAAAGCCACATCGACGTCGTCAAAGACACCCGCATCCGCCATGGACACTTTGCCGCCGAAGTTTTCTTCCGCCGGCGTGCCGATGACTTGGACTTTTCCGCCAAAGTCGTCAATGACCGATTTCAGCGCTTCTCCAGCAGCCACACCAATGGCGGCGATTAAATTGTGCCCGCAGCCATGGCCGATTTCAGGCAAGGCATCGTATTCGGACAGAAAAGCGATTGTCGGCCCCGGCTTTCCAGAATCATAAGTCCCGATAAAGCCGGTCGGAACGACGAATCCGGACTCCGTCTCAAAACCGGCTTGTTCTAAATAGTTCACAAGCAATTTCATCGACTCAAATTCTTCGTTGCCAATCTCTGGATTTTCATACAGCGTCTGGACAATTTCCATATAGCCCTCACTATTTTGTTCGATTAAAGAGGTGATCGTTTCTGCTGGATTCATCTGCCATTCCCTTTCTATTTTTAAAAATTACTCGACGGCTTTATGTGACAGTTCAACGTTTTCCGCTTGCCATTTTTCAATATTACCGTTGTCGATGTTTTCTTGGATGACTTCATTCGTCACTTCAATCAAAGACGCATATTCATCACCTAATGGGAAAGCAATCACGTTCGTGCTGTACATTCTTTCCGGATCAAGGTCAAAAGTTTCTTTCGGTAAAATGGTCAAGTTGGGAAACGTCGCAAGCATTGGTTCTGCTGAAGAAGTGGCAACAATCATTGCATCAATATCACCTTCATTTAAAGCAGCCAGTCCCACATCTAACGTGCTGTATTGTTTAATGTTTTCAGCGTCTGTTAAACCAAGCGCAAGTTCGTGTTGAATCGAGCCGCCTTGTGCACCTAAGACTAATTCTGCATCTGCGATTTCTTCCAGCGAGTCAAATTGTTCGGCAAAGCCTTCTTGCATCATAATCCCTTGAAAGCCTAATTCTGATTCTTGCAAGTAGCCAATCGAAGACTGCATCACTTCATCCCGTTCCTGCGTCCATGTAAAGCCTGAAATCCCAAAGTCGACAGAACCAGTCTGGACATTGGCTAATACGCCATTAAAGTCCGTTGCTGTGATTTCTAAGTCTACCCCAATTTCATCGGCAATCGCTTGAGCTAATTCAATGTCGCTTCCGACAATTTGACGCTCCCCACTCTCATCTAAGACATAAAATTCCATCGGCGGGTAGTCGGGAGATGTTCCGATAGTCAAGACACCCTCTTCTTGAATACGAGCAAGTGCATCTTGCCCTTCCCCATTTCCGCCATTACCGCAAGCTACTAATACAAAAGCTACAACAACTGCTAATATCGCCATTATACTTTTCTTTATCTGCTTCATTTTTCTTACCCCTTTTCTTTTTTAATAATCAATTTGATCTAAGAATTTTTTCGTTCGTTCTTTTTGCGGATGATTAAAGAGTTGATCGGGCGAGCCTTCTTCCACAATATAACCTTCATCGATAAAAATCACACGGGAAGCAACGCGTTCGGCGAAGTTCATCTCATGCGTCACAATAACAAGTGTCATGTCATCTTCCACTAAATCTTGAATCACAAGCAATACTTCCTTGACCATTTCCGGGTCCAGTGCTGACGTCGGTTCATCAAAGAGCATCAACTCCGGATTCATCGCTAGCGCCCTTGCAATGGCCACACGCTGTTTTTGCCCGCCCGATAAATTATTTGGATAGGCTTCTGCTTTATCTGAAAGGCCAACCTTCGCCAGTAATTCTTTCGCGACCTCTTTAGCTTCTTGTTCCTTCATCTTTTTGCGTTTCACAGGTGCTAATGTAATATTTTCTAAAACAGTTAAATGCGGAAATAGATTAAACTGCTGGAACACCATACCGATATTTTCGCGCATGTTATCAATTTCCGTGTCTTTCATTTGCGGCGCATTGAGTTGCGTATCTTTAAAGGTGATTTCTCCGTCTGATGGCGTTTCCATCAAATTCATACAGCGCAGCAGTGTGGATTTTCCAGAACCAGACGGCCCAATGATCGCTACAACTTCTCCTTTTTTGATTTCAGTTGAAATACCTTTCAGCACTTCATTATCGCCAAATCTTTTTTGTAAATTGTTTACTTTAAGCATATGTGTTTAACCTTCTTTCTAGATACTTCATCAACAGCGACAGTGAGTAAGTCAAGATGTAGTAAATGATACCAACGACAATCAACGGTTCAAAAATGGAATAGGTTGACGCTTGAACGATATTGCTGGTGTACATCACATCAAAGACCCCGACCGTTGAGACAATGGATGATTCCTTGATCATCGTAATAAATTCATTTCCAAGCCCAGGCAAGACGATTCGAATAGCTTGTGGGATAATGATAGAAAACATCGTCTCCCCTTTACTCAAACCAAGCGCACGTCCTGCTTCGACTTGTCCTTTATCTACCGACTCTAAACCCCCACGTAGAACTTCACTGACGTAAGCTCCCGAGTTGATGGCTAAGGCGACGACTGCTGTAATGAATTCACGCGAACCAAACGTGCCGCCTAGAAATTCAAGTCCGGCAAAGCGAATGCCAATCACGGGAAAACCATAGAGCCAGACAAATAACTGAAGCAGCATCGGCGTACCGCGTACAATATTGGTATAGGCGTTTGCTAGCCAATTGATGACTTTCACATTCGACATCTTCATTAATACAACAACTAATCCAATTAAACTTCCAATAATAACGGTGGTCAACGATAAGACAATTGTTACCCACGTGCCTTCCAGAAAGGTCGGAATCCATTCAATAATTCGACCAAAATCAATATTTACACTATTCATTCTTTTTCTCTCCTTTTAACGTTTCAAAATTTTGTAAAACAAAAAAGTCCCGCCTTATGTCTATACTAGACATAGAGGCGAGACTTCTCCCACGGTACCACTCTAATGAATCGCAACGGAACACCGTGATGTTTAACGGTTATGTTTGTTTTTAATTCACTCTGTTTTTAACCGCTAGATAGCGGAGTCGGCGTACATTCACCAACTAGTCTCCTAAGTGCGTTTCAATTTCAATTCATCAATAGGCTTCCACTCTGTCCTATCTCGCTGTGATGCAATTGCAATTTACTCTCTTAATCAACGACTGAATATTTAGTTGTTTTAACTTGTTTCATACTCTATCACGCCTTCTGCTTGCTGTCAACTGTTTTTTAATCTATTTTTAATTTAACCTTCTTCGGGCCTGGAATTCTCTTCAAAACACTTTGAACAATCCGCACCATAATGATATTATAGACTGGATGAAAAAGAAACGAGTGAAGCAGATGACCCAACCAATTATCCAACTGAAACAGATCAATTATCGATATACAGAAGAGTCAAAACATTTGGTTTTAAACGATGTCCATTTAGCGATTGAACAAGGCGAATGGATAACCATTATTGGTCCAAACGGTTCCGGAAAATCGACCTTGACGAAGGTAATTAACGGCCTCGTTCGCCCTAACAGCGGTCAAGTCATCATTGAAGGCACAGAAATGAACGAAGAAAATTTATGGAGCCTGCGTCGAAAAATTGGCATGGTGTTTCAAAATCCAGAAAATCAATTTGTCGGCGCAACAGTTGAAGACGATGTGGCTTTCGGCTTAGAGAATTTAGGTCTGCCGCGTGAAGAGATGGAAATGCGTGTCAAAGAATCACTGGAGCGTGTAGGCATGTGGTCGTTAGCTGACAGAGAGCCGGCGCTTTTATCAGGTGGTCAAAAACAACGCGTCGCTATTGCAGGCATTATCGCGACTCGGCCGGATATTTTGATTTTGGATGAAGCGACCAGTATGTTGGATCCGCATGGCCGACAAGAAGTGTTTAAAACGATTAAAGAATTGAAAACTCAAGACGGCTTAACGGTTCTTTCAATTACCCATGACATTCGCGAAGCGCTGGAAAGCGACCGCATTTTTGTTATGGATCAAGGGGAGATTGTAGATTCGGGCCCACCTGAAGAGATTTTTTCTTACGGTGAACAATTGCTTGAATTAGGACTTGAGCTGCCTTTTTCTGAACGTTTAAAAGCTTCTTTAAAAAAAGTGGGGTTTTCGCTGCCTGATTACTATATGACAAAGGAAAGAATGATGGAGTGGCTATGGACATATTATTCGAAAATGTAAGTCATACGTACCAAGCCGGTTTGCCTTTTGCGCATACCGCCCTTAACCATGTAAGTTTAAAAATGAAACCGCATAGTGTCACTGCTATTATTGGCAAAACGGGGAGCGGGAAATCTACCCTTGTGCAGCATTTAAATGCTTTGCTTAAACCAACCGAAGGACGCATTCGCTTAGGTACCCGGGTCATTGAGTCCCAAACGAGCGAACGTTACTTGAAAGATTTGCGCAAACAAGTCGGTACGGTGTTTCAATTTCCAGAAGCGCAGCTGTTTGAACAAACCGTCTTAAAAGATATCACTTTTGGTCCAAAAAATTACGGGGCAAGTGAACAAGAGGCAGAAGCAATTGCACGCAAAGTTTTACCCTTGGTTGGCTTAGATGACAGCTATTTATCCCTCTCCCCTTTTGAATTGTCGGGTGGTGAGCAAAGACGCGTGGCTATCGCTGGTGTCTTAGCTTTAGAGCCGGAAGTGCTTGTCTTGGATGAACCTACAGCGGGTCTGGATCCGAAAGGTCAAAAAGAGACGATGGAGATGTTTTACCGGCTCAATCAAACCTATAAGACCACGATTATTTTAGTTACCCATCAGATGGAACATGTGGTGGAATATGCGGAAGACGTCATCGTACTCAGTGAAGGTTCTGTTATGAAACAAGGTCCTCCCAATGAAATCTTTAAAGACGCTGGCATTTTACGAGCCTTGGATTTGGATCTGCCTGAAACAATTGCTTTTGCGCAAGAGCTGAACCAAACCTATAATTGGCGATTGAACACCAACTCCGTGACGACCGACGAATTAGCCGAGCATATTAAAGCATTTTTCAAGAAAACTGAAGGTGAAATTTTATGAAACAGAAACTAATTCTTGGCCGCTACCTGCCCTATGACTCATTTGTCCATCGACTGGATCCGCGTGCAAAATTAATGGCCACTCTTTTATTTATTGTGATTATTTTCTTTGCAAACAATTGGCCGACGTATCTTCTTTTATCGCTTGTGGTTGCTTTAGGCATCTACTTATCCAAAGTACCGATTGACTACTTTATTAAAGGCGTGCGCCCGATGCTGGTGTTGTTTCTCTTTACAGCATTCCTCCAAATTCTTGTGACACCTGGTCGAACGACCTACTTCTCTATCGGATTTATTCAAGTGTCCCAAGAAGGGATTGAAAATGGCATCTTTGTCTTTTTGCGCTTTGTCTTGATTATCTTTATGTCGATTTTGTTGACTTTAACAACAGAAGCTTTAAGACTGACGGATGCGATTGATTATTTTTTCACCCCGCTTAAAAAACTGAATGTGCCCGTGCATGACATGGCGTTAATGCTTTCGATCGGGATACGTTTTGTCCCCACATTAATGGATGAAGCGGAGAAAATTATGAATGCCCAGCGTGCTCGCGGGATGGATTTTAACGAAGGGACCTGGGTAGAACGCATCAAAAATATTGTACCTTTATTAATTCCTCTTTTTAATAGTTCTTACGACCGTGCATTTGATTTAGCAACCGCTATGGAAGCGCGCGATTACCAAGGAGGCAAAGGCCGTTCAAAATATCGTCAGCTCACGTGGCATTTTTGGGATTCCATAGTTCTTTTATTTTTCGCCGGTATTTTATGGCTTGTTTTAAGTGTCCGTGCCTAGTGCTCTGGTTTTTTAGGCGAAAAAAGCGTATAATAAAATCATTGAATATAGGGAGAGAAAAATATGGAAGCATTTACGCATACATTG
>JBHWQC010000017.1:0-3184 GCA_043425375.1 Atopostipes sp. | reverse complement strand
ACGCGTTACCACCTAAATTTATAGACGAATCACTTCGCCTATCTCTGCCAGTCTAACAACTGTTGCACGGTAACGGGTGCTATCGGATAAAATTTGCTTTTGCTCATTTCACCAGCTCCAAGACCATTTTCATTTCTTCTTCCCTTGCCTAATTTCACCAAGCTAGGCTCTCTTTGAAGGTCATCCAAAACTACTTTTCTCTTCATCGCTTTTTATTTATGACATAACTTTACAATCTTTTAATCTTCTTGTCAAACTATTTTTATAAAAAATGAGCAAGTTTGATGAGAGACTGATAAAAAGCGGTGGATGGGGTATAATAGCAAAGACAAATCAATGGGAGGAAGACAGATCATGAGTAAAATTGCCATTTTAACAGAGACGGCCGCTGACTTAACTGACCGTCAGAAACAACTTGACCATGTATTCCAGATTCCTTTGTATATCCTTTTTCAAGATGAGGCCTACAAAGAGAATGAAGAAATTACAGCTGACCAGTATTTTGAACGCCTAGACCAAGTTGATTATTTACCAACTACTTCTCAGCCTACACCAGGGGATTTTCAAGAAAAATACCAAGAAATTCTAGCTTTGGGTTATGAGGATATTATTGTAATCACCCTATCAAGTGAACTTTCTGGAACTTACCAGTCTGCTAGTTTAGCCGCACGGGACTATTTAAATGTTCATGTCATCAATACTTCTTTTGCGACCATGGCAGAGGCCCTGATTGTTGAACAGGCCCAGCGCATGGTAGTATCGGGTTTAGAAGTTGAAGAAATAGTCAGTCGGATCAAAGAGGTGAATGAAGAAACGCGTTTTTATGCCGTTCTAGTTACTCTTGAAAATATTGTTAAAGGAGGACGGCTGCCTAAAATTGCGAACACACTGACCTCTTTATTAGGACTTAAATTCATTATAAGTTTTTCAGAGGGTAAATTATCCTTCTTAAAGCAAGTTCGCACAATCAACCGGGGTATGGAATTCATGGAAAGAGAATTGGCAAAAGCTATGGCCCATTCCAAGTATCCAATCCGGGTGTCGGTAGCGCATATTGATAACCTAGATGAGGCTAAAAAATTTAAAGAAAGGTTAGAGAGCAACTTTGCTGATCTTGAAGTTGAGATTAGCTCGATTGGTCCTGTAATTGGGACCCACGGTGGTAAGGGTGCGTTTGGAATCGGATGGGTTCCTGTTATAGACGAATAGACATGTCCGATGTAGGTAGAAAAAAAAGAAGGCGCTTTTCGCCTCGAATTGCCTCCTATTTACTTAATAGAGGGCGGTTCAAGGTGAGAGAAGCGTCTTCTTTCTTATATCAGTATTTCTTTAGTTAAAGGCTTGAGCCAATAATTCTAGTCCGCGCTTGCGGTGGTCAATACCCGGCATAATGGTGCACATTAATAATTCATCTGCCTGGAAAGCATCAATGTACTCTTCCAATTGAGGGCGAATCGATTTAGAATCACCTACGATTAACCGGGAGCGATTCCGGTCGATAGCTGCTTGTTCCGCTCCACTGGGTTGGTAATTAGCTGCGGTTTCGATGGATGGAATTTGGTCAAATTGGGCAAAGTCGTTTTGCCCTAACATCCAAAGGTCAATAGACTTAGCCAAGGCCTCAGCCTGGTCTTCATCATCACCAATAGCAGCGAACATGGAGAACATGACCTTGGGCTCATCCAAAATAGCGGAGGGCTGAAATTCTTCTCGGTAGATTCGACAGGCTTCACGACCTACTTCAAGCTTGTCACCAGAAGCATAGGGGAAAAGGCCGAAGCAATATGCAATGCCCAGTTTGGCTGCCAATTTTGCATTTTTTACACTGGTTGATAGTAGCCACATCTCCGGTGTCGTATCGACAATAGGGCGGGCTTTAAGGTCTTCGAAGCGAAAATCCTCTTCCAGACCATCTGAGACATAATGAATGACATCCTTAATACTTGACTGGTAGCCAAAACGGTGGGACCGCAACTCATTGAGGGCATCATGAACTTGGGGGGTTCCACCAGTATTTCCTATACCTAGATCAATACGGTTAGGATGGGCAGCTTCTAGGAGTCGGAAGTTTTCTGCTACTTTATAAGGGCTGTAATGGGGGAGCATGACTCCTCCAGATCCCACGCGGATTGACTCCGTATGGTCAGCTAGGTGCATGATGAGCATTTCTGGGCTAGATGAAGCAAAAGCGGGAACATTATGGTGCTCTGCTACCCAGAAACGATGGTAGCCTAACTTTTCTGCGTGTTGAGCCAGTTCAACAGATTCTTGAACAGCTTGAACACTATTAGAACCTTCATCTATTTGTGCGTAGTCGAGAATTCCTAATTTAACCACTAGATCGTCTCCTTTTTATTTTACGAGAATCTGATTGATATCGTGCATCACTTGAGCAATGTTATCGGTAATACGTACCGTTTGATCTCGAGCTTCTGGCGCAATACGGTATGGTTTTCTATTCATAGTGACATAAAGGGCTTGGTCATTTTGACCTGTCATCTCTTGGAAAGGGTTACGAATAAATTGAGGTGTTGTTGTTCCAACACCGGACTCTAAAAAGAGAATTTTCTTATCTTTATTTTCATCTAAGTAAGCTTCATATAGGCGTCGTTGACGGTGGAAGTCAGGGTCTTCTACCATTCCTTTAACAGTATCTCGCTTATTAATTTCCATGTGCACACCACATCGAGGACAGCGGGGAACCAATTCAGTTGGAACCTTCATGTTTTCTTGCTTGTCTACCATTTCCTGATTCCATTCTGGATTAATAGGGTAGGCTTGTTGGTGGCAAAAGTTAGAACATTGCATCAAGCCGTATTCACCCTGGCAGCGGAAAACTTTGTCCATATTATAATTTGACCGATAAAAGGCGGTGTCAGCATTAGTAGTGATGACGTGATAATTACGCGTCTCTAATACTTCTCTTAGCTCTGTGTAGGCCCTACCCTCCGGTTGATCAAAGTAGTTTAATTTTACGAAACGACTTTTTATCGCCCAAAGCTCTTCTGGGTCTTCCCAGTCATTATAGACAAAGGCTTGAAGCATATCGAAAAAGTTATATTTTTCAATAAAGTCTGGAAAATTGTCCTTAAAACGGGGGCCAGTATAAACGAAACCAGTTGCAGCGGACATCCCGGCTCCAATACCTACCAGGATGGCTTCTGCCTCATCAATTAAACCGGCG
>JBHWQC010000016.1:0-56543 GCA_043425375.1 Atopostipes sp. | reverse complement strand
CTGTTGAAAATCAGTGAGTAGGCAAGAAAAAAACACCTTATGGACGGTCATCCATAAAGTGCTTAGTGAACTACTCGCCACTTAAATCTTTTGGATTTTGAAGTGGGCTTCCTACGAACGTCATGCTCGTTTAGAAAACTTTCGTACAAACAGAGGAATTGAATAGTAAGTAGGTTCAAAAGCTGGGTTTTTTTTTTATTTGGCTAAAGCCAAAAGATTCTTACTAGCATTAATGTCCTGGTCAAGGGTGAGCATTCGCCAAGGCTAGACTGTCTACTTCTTTCGCAAATGTGTTAAAGCTTATTCCATTTTAAATTCCAAGAAGATATCATTGTAAAGACCAATAAATTCAAGACCTAAATTTTCGGCCACTTCTAAACCATCCATTTCGTCCAAATCGGGGTAAAATTGTTGGTCCGAAGTTATTTCTTCATCGATGAGTTCCTCAATCGCCGTCTGATTCGGCGAGCTGTAACCAATATATTCTGCATTCAAGGCGGCATTTTCGGGCCGCAGCATAAAAGAGATAAAGGCATGAGCGCCGTCTATATTTTGGGCTGTTTTAGGAATGACCATGTTGTCAAACCATAAATTGGACCCTTCTTTTGGTAAGACATAATGCAAATTTTCATTCTCCCCCATCATATCTGCCGCTTCGCCAGAAAACGTGACCGCTAAAGGCGCTTCTTCTTGAATCATATACATTTTGATTTCATCGGCCACAATCGCTTTGATATTTGGCGCTAACCATTCTAGCTTGGCTTCCGCTTCTTGCAATTCATTTAAAGCGGTCGAATTATATGAATACCCGAGATTTTGTAAAGTTAAACCGACAATTTCACGGGCTCCGTCAATCAGCAAAATGCTTTCTTGAAAGGCCGGATGCCATAAATCTTCCCAAGCGGTCACCGCCCCTTCTTCAATCAGTGTATCATTGTAGACAATCCCCAGCGTCCCCCAAAAATACGGAACAGAATATTGATTGTTCGGATCAAAGGGCAAATCCAAAAAGTCAGGGACGAGATGTTCGAGCCCCTTAATTTTTGAATGATCGAGCGGATGGAGCATCTTTTCTTCAATCATTCGCTCAATCATATATTCAGAAGGAATGGCGATATCGTAAGACGTGCCGCCCTGGTCAATTTTCGTGTACATCGCTTCGTTGGAGTCAAAGGTTTCATAGATGATTTGCAAACCCGATTCTTCTTCAAAAGCATCGAGCAGCTCCGGATCGATATAATCGCCCCAATTGTAAATCGTCAGTGTGCCTGCGCTTTGGGACCGCATGGTGGTATTTAAATAAGCATTGGCCGCAAACAATAACAGCACAAGCGTTAAAATACCCAACGTAAATTGCAGCAGTTTTTTCATTATTGCGTCACCAGCCTTTTCATCTTACGCACGCGTATAGTGTATTTTGAAATCGAATAGTAACCAAATACCAGCATCAAAGCGCCTAAAAAGAGCAAAGCACTCAAAGCATTGATTTCTAAACTGACCCCTTGACGAGCGCGCGAATAGATTTCGACAGCCAAAGTCGTAAAGCCATTTCCAGTTACAAAAAAAGTGACGGCAAAGTCATCCAAAGAATAAGTCAGAGCCATAAAAAAACCCGCAAAAATTCCGGGGAGGATATTGGGTAAGATGACATGCGTTAAAATCTGCCAGCCATTGGCACCTAAATCTTGCGCGGCCTGAATCATAGTGGGGTTCATTTCTTCTAAACTAGGCAAGACCATTAAGACAACAATCGGAATACTAAAGGCGATGTGGGAAAAAAGCACCGACACAAATCCGAGTTGAAAGCCGATCATCGTAAATAAGAGCAAAAAACTTGAACCGATAATGACATCGGGTGACACTAGCAGAATATTATTGGCATTAAGGAGCATTCTTTGCGTATTTTTGTGTTTAACAGTATGCACGCCTACTGCACCCAACGTCCCAATAATAGTGGCTATAAGAGCGGACAATAAAGCAATTATTAAGGTATCAATGACAATTTGAAGCAAGCGTTGATCTTGCAAGACATTGGTATAATGTTCCAATGTAAAGCCAGTAAACTGATTCATTGTTCCTCCTTCATTAAAAGAAAAGAACACCAAATACAAAATCGGCACATACAAAAGCACAAACACAAAAAAGAGATACAATTTCGACCATTTAAGTTGTTCGCGCATTATTTTCCCCCTCTTTTTCTGGCCTGCGGATTATTGGTGAACGCCATGACCACAAACATTAAAACCACAAGGACGATGCCAATAGTTGAACCCATGCCCCAGTTTTGCGTCACTAAGAAATGCTGTTCAATCGCTGTCCCTAAAGTAATCACTCGGTTCCCTCCGATTAAACGCGTCAACATAAAGAGAGAAAGGGATGGTATAAAGACGGCCTGCACCCCACTTCGAACGCCATTCATGGACAAAGGGAAAATGACCGTTTTCAGTGTCTCCCAAGCATTAGCCCCCAGGTCATGACTCGCTTTAATTAAAGAAGGATCAATGTCATCAATGGCATTCAAAATCGGCAGCATCATAAAAGGCAGTTCAACGTAAGAAGCAACCACGAGGAAGCTGAAATTCGTAAACAAAATTTGCTGACTGCCGATACCAACAGCTTCTAACCATTGATTGACTAAACCCGATTGGCTGAGCAGTCCAATAAACGCATAGGCTTTGAGCAAAATATTAATCCACGTCGGCAACAGAAGCAGCATCCGCCACAACTCTTTGTTGTCGGTTCGAGTTAAAACATAGGCAGCTGGATAACTAATCAGCAAGGTGACAAGCGTAATCCATCCCGCAAACAGAAAAGATTGCCCCGTCATCGATAAATAGGTGACGGAAGTAAAATACGTGACAATATTTTCTAGCGTAAAGTCTCCATTTAAATTGAGAAAAGACTGGTAGATAAGCAATACCAGCGGCGCAAAGACAAAAAGCGCCAGCCACAAGCTATAAGGCATCAGGACAAGGGAACCGGTGGAAGCTTTTTTCATACTAAATTCACCGCCTTTTTTGTATACTTTTCAAGACGCTTGTAAAAGTCTTTTTCCGATTCATTTCTACGCATCACATGAATACTGTCTTTCGAAAAATTAACTCCAACGGTGGAGCCTACGGTAGCCTTTTTTGTTGAATGCACCATCCATTCATTAGCCATTTCATCATATAAAATTATTTCATAGTGCACGCCGCGGAATAATTGTGTATCCACTTTTGCGACAAACTTTCCTCGTTTGGGGCTGGTGATTTCCAAATCTTCTGGTCGTATCATCACATCAACTCTTTCATTTTGAGGAATACCGCCATCCACACAATCAAAGGTGGAGCTGGCAAATTGGACGCGGTAATCGGCAACCATTTGCCCTTCCACAATATTGCTTTCGCCAATGAAATCAGCTATATAACGGTTCAGCGGCTCATCGTAAATAGCCATCGGGGTGCCTTTTTGGACGATTTGTCCTTCCTTCATGACAAAGATTTCATCACTCATCGCCAGGGCTTCTTCTTGGTCATGGGTAACAAATAAAAAGGTGATGCCTAAGCGTTTTTGTAACTCACTTAGTTCGTACTGCATATCGGTCCGTAATTTTAAATCTAGGGCTGAAAGTGGTTCATCCAGCAAAAGCACATCCGGTTCATTGACAAGGGCCCGGGCAATAGCCACGCGTTGTTTTTGACCGCCCGACATGTCAGCGATGGAACGATTAGCAAACTCATTAAGGCGCACCATATCCAGGGCTTCTTCTACTTTTTCTTTAATCCTCTGTTTGGGCAGCTTTTTCATCCGCAGACCAAAGGCGACATTGTCAAAGACATTCATATGTGGAAACAAGGCATAATCTTGAAACACAGTGTTGACTTGGCGTTTATGGGCAGGGATAGCGTTGACTTCTTCGCCGGCAATTTTCACACTGCCTGAATCCGCTTTCGCAAAACCGGCAATTACATTAAGAATGGTCGTTTTTCCGCAACCTGATGGCCCCAGCAAAGTATAAAACTTCCCTTTTTCTAATTGGAAGGATACATCCTTCAGTACAGTCATCTCTTCGTATTTTTTCATCACATGTTGAAAAGTCACAATAGTTTCTGTCAATTTCTTCACCTCAGTTGATCTCGATTTTTTTCATTCAATTTATTATATTCAAATCTGCCCAAAACGCAATCTTTATTTCTCAATTTTACCCCTTTTTTCTGTCTTTTGTTTTACGCGAATATCTGAGTTGCCTTGTTAGTATAAATTGAGGCTGCTGTCTACTCTATACCTGCTTCACTTTTTTAAAATAAGGCTGCTTTACGCAAAAGAACTGCCTTGTTTTGATTTTTCAAGGCAGGTGTTTTATCGTTCGATCTAAACTATTCGTGTCTTTCTAAATAAATTTTCAAAGCTTCATGCAAAAAATCAGCTGCGCCGGGTTCAATCTGATTGTAGTAAGCTGTAAAGCGTGGGTCCTCAATATACATCCGACTTAAATGATAATGCTTCTCTTCGCTGTAGTAGCCCTCCGGCCAAGTTTGTTTGATCCATTTTTGATGCAAGGCGGCAACTGCTTGTCCGCATGCACTTTCTGGCTGGCCCTCTTTGGTTGCTTTTCTCAATTCCTCATTCAACTGTTCGGTCAATTGTTTGAGTGTGTGGTAATCCGCTTGTGTCATCCCAGCCGCTTTTTCATTTGACTTTTCTACCACGTTTTTTCCGTACTTTTCTCGTATTTCCCTACCATACTGTTCTTCATTTCGACGCAGTTGGTCTTTTTTAAAGGCATCGAATTTCTCTTGATCGCTCATTTTGCTTGCCCCTTTCTTTGTTTGGAGGGTTTTTTCGACGGCTTGAATCAGCTCCTCTAAACGCTGTTTTTTACGGTTCAGCTGAATCAGATGGTTTTTCAACGCTACATTGATATCAAAGTTTTCACTGTGAATGATTTGTTTGATTTCATCTAAAGGCAGTGCCAGCTCTTTGTAAAATAAAATCTGTTGCAGTAGATCCACTTCTTGTGGCCCGTAAATCCGGTACCCATTTGAACTGACGCGATAAGGTTTTAATAAATCAATTTCATCGTAATACCGCAAAGTGCGCGCGCTCACCCTCGACAAATGAGCCAGCTGACTGACTGTATATTCCATCTCCTCACCTCCTTTATTAGTATAGAACTTTACGTCACGTGAAGGTCAAGGGAAAACTAAAAAGAGTTCAACCTTATGGTTTGTGATAAGGTTGAACTCTTTGCAATCGATTAAATACTTTCTCCAATAATGCGAACTTCTCTTTCCAGTTGCACATCAAATTTCTCCAAGATGACAGTTTGAATATGTTGAATTAATTCAATATAGTCCGTCGCCGTCGCGCCATCAATATTCACAATAAAACCGGCATGTTTGGTTGAAATTTGCGCGCCGCCCCAAGTCAGCCCTTGCAGGTTAGCATCTTGAATAAGTTTGCCTGTAAAATGGCCTGGTGGGCGTTTAAAGACGGAGCCACATGATGGATATTCCAAAGGTTGTTTGGAGGTTCGCAGAAATGTTAACTCATCCATCCGTTCTTTAATTTTTTCTTCTTTGCCCCGTTTCAATTTAAACGTCACATCTAGTACAATATCATTCGTTTTTTGCAGGATGCTGTGTCGATAAGTAAAAGCCATGTCTTCATTGCTGGCTTCATAAATTTCGCCGTCGCGCGTTAATAGGGTAACTTTTTCAATCACATCTTTGACTTCCCCTTCATACGCACCGGCATTCATATACACTGCCCCGCCCGTACTGCCAGGAATTCCGCAAGCAAATTCAAGCCCTGTCAGTTCATGTGCTAAAGCAGTTTGGCTGACTTCAATAATGGGCGCTCCTGCTTGGACAACCATGGTTGACCCGTCCACATGAATCGTGTTCAATTCAGTTAAGATAACCGTCACACCGCGAATGCCGCCATCGCGCACAATTAAATTACTCGCATTTCCAAGAATAGTTAACGGATATTCTTCCTCTTTGACCCATTCAATAACCGTTTGCACTTCTTCGATTGTTTGAGGGAAGAAAAGGAGATCCGCTGGGCCGCCTGTTTCTGTGTAGGTATATTTTGATAATGGTTCATCTTCTTTTACAATTAAGTTTGGATGTTCTTTAAACAGTTCAGTATAATCCACTCGACTCTTTCCTTTCAGCAATTAAACACACCCTTTCATGGTCGTATTTTTTGCGTATCTATGATAACATGAAAAACTCAATAATTATAGCCCTTTTCTCTTAATAACGTTTCCATTCTTATCCGTATCCCACTTTCCTCCTAGTCGTATACAACAAAACACCTACTTGCCTAAAGGCTTTAAGTAGGTGTTTATTGCTCTTTATTTATCCTCTGTATCTATTTCTGGTTGAATTAATGTCTCTGCATAAGTGAGATCGTCTTGCACAATATAATCCACTTCAATCATGCGCTCTTCATCCAGATTCAACAAGACCCCGTAGATTCGGCCATTTTGAATATCACTTGTTGTCAACACATAGTCGTTTACTCGAACCGATACGCGTTCATCCACATCGGGCACATAGCCAATATGGTGGATGATAAACCCAGCGACGGTGTCGACTTCATCTGATTCAATATCTTCATCAAAGTAATCATTGAATTCTTCAAGGGTGATAGCGCCATTGAGATAAAAATTATAGTCATCAATGACTCGGATGTCGCCGAGTGTTGTAATATCCGATTCATCATCAATTTCTCCCACAATTTCTTCCAGTAAATCCTCCATGGTCACAATTCCTTCGACTCCACCATATTCATCAATTAAAATCGCCATATGCTGCTGTTCACGTTGAAATTCAATCAACAAGTCATCTGTATAAACGGTAGACGGTACCAACATTGGTGGATTGGCAATTTCCATTAAATCTAAATTCTCAAATCCATGTGTGCTTGCTTCTTTCAGCAAGTTCTTCACATGCAACACGCCAATCACATTGTCTTTGTCTTCTCTATAGATGGGAATCCTCGAATAAGGACTGTCAATAATTTTAGTTAAGTTTTCCTCATAAGGTGCATTAATATCTAGCATCACTGTATCTGTCCGCGGAACCATCACGCCACGCGCCACCATTGTGTCTAATGAGAGAACCCCTTCCATCATATCCAATTCATCCGTATCAAAACTGTCACTTTTACGACTTTCTTCGATAATCACACGCATTTCCTCACGCGTGAACTTTTCTTCCGATTGGGTGAAGTCAATTGGTGCGATTTTTTGCAGCAAGCCGGTTGAAGCAGACAACAACCAAATAAACGGTCTGAAAATCTTTTGTGTAAAGGCGATAACCCCGCTGGTCCCCATCGCAATGGTTTCAGGCATCTGCAAGGCAACTTGCTTTGGAAATAATTCACCAAATACCAATGTGAAATACGATAGAATCAATGTAACAATCACAGTCGCTAACGTCTGTGCCCCCGCGAAGTTAGGTAAAACATCTCCTAAAGCAACCGCAAAACTTGTGGCTGCCTGCGCACTAGATAAGAAGCCCGCAAAAGTAATGGCTACTTGAATCGTCGCCAAGAAGTTGTCACTTTCTTCAAGTAATGTCAGCACACGCTCGGCTTTTTTGTCGCCTTCTTCCGCTAAACGGCGTACTTTTGAATTGTTAATTGATACAAATGCAATCTCTGCCGCAGCAAAAAAAGCATTCACCAGTGTTAAAAGAATAATAATGATTAACTGTGTAATCAGGGAACTCCCGGATGAATCCATATCTCAACTCTCTCCTTACTGAATAATAAAATATACTCGGTTACCGTGCAACTATAGAAAAAGGGTTTAGTTATAATAACTAAACCACTTTTCTTATTATCTCTATTATAATCCAAACGCTTAAGCTTGTGTACCTTTTTTCTGGTATTTCGCAGCAACTCCTGTTTTACGTAGAATAAATTTGATGATTTCTACTAAAACAATAATGCTAAATGAAGCAGCTACAATAATCATCCAGCCTTCTGCTGTGGTTGGAAGAGTGACGTCAAAGAAATCATTGATTCCTGGAATTAAAATCACTCCGTAAAGCAATACACCTGACAGCAATGAGGCACCATTTAAATATTTATTGTTAAACGGATTATCACTAAATAACGAATTAAAAATGTGTTTTACGTTAAAGGCATGGAACAGCTGAATCGTCCCTAATGTTGCAAAGGCCATTGTTTCCGCTAAGTTAACAGCTTGATCGCCGCTCATTCCGATAGACGGGGCATAGTGTGTAATGCCGACCCAGTAAACGAATAAAGTAATGGCTCCTTCAAGCACCCCTTGGTATCCAATACTTGGCAAGACACCATTTGAAAGGAAACTTGAACCTGGTTCACGCGGCGCTTGTTCCATACTGTCTTTCTCTGCTTCTTCCATCCCTAAGGCAATCGCCGGGAATACGACTGTAACTACGTTAATCCATAAAATATGGATAGGTTCCAGTATTTGCCAGCCCAATAAAGTAGCCACAAATAAAGTGATCACTTCACCTAAGTTTGCAGACAAGAGATACTGAACAGCTTTTTGGATGTTCGCAAATACTTTACGTCCTTCTTCCACTGCATGAACGATGGTCGCGAAGTTATCATCCGCAAGCACCATATCTGAGGCTCCTTTTGATACTTCTGTACCTGTAATACCCATCCCTACACCAATGTTTGCTTGTTTTAGTGATGGTGCATCGTTTACCCCGTCACCTGTCATGGAAATTACTTTATCTTTTGATTGCCATGCGCGAATAATTCGAACTTTATGTTCTGGCGATACGCGTGCGTAAACAGAGACGTCTTCAACCTTATTAGCTAATTCTTCATCACTCATAGCATTTAATTGAGCACCAGTTAAAACATGTTCTTCATTATTTGGATCGTCTTTGTCTAAAATCGTTAAACGTTCCGCAATGGCTTGAGCCGTAATCGCATGGTCACCTGTAATCATAATTGTACGGATGCCCGCACGACGCGCTGTCTCAATAGAAGCTCGTGCTTCTTCACGCTCGGGGTCAATCATTGCCACTAATCCAGCAAAGGTTAAGTCATTCTCAACCGTTTCTGAATTGATTTCAGCGGGCAGCTCATCAATAATTTTGTAAGCACCTGCTAAGACACGTAAGGCTTGTCGAGCCAGTTGTTCGTTTGACTCTAAAATATCTTTTTCATCTGCTTCAGTAAATTCTGAAACTTCACCGTTGTTGTAGATGTTAGCAACACGCTTGATTAACTGATCAGGCGCTCCTTTTACAGCCACAAGGTAACGACCATCTTCTAGCTTGTGAATCGTAGACATTAATTTTCGATCTGATTCAAAAGGCACTTCTTCTACCCGTGGTGTCTTTTTTAATTCATTTTCTAGCTCAAAGCCTTTATCTAATGCGTATTTAATCATCGCAATTTCTGTTGGATCTCCGACTAAATTGTCATTTGCATCGGTATCTGCATCGTTTGCAAAAGAAGTCGAACGGACTAACGGATGATTTAAATCAATTGGTTCATCCGCATCATGGATTTCACCATCATAATACACTTTCTCAATGGTCATTTCGTTAACCGTCAGTGTACCTGTTTTATCTGAAGCAATAATTTGTGTACTTCCTAGGGTTTCAACAGCTGGCAGCGAACGCACTAAGGCATTTCGGTTAGCCATGTTTTGTGTACCGATTGACAGAATAATCGTTGTGATCGCTGGTAAACCTTCCGGAATAGCAGCAACCGCTAATGATACAGCAACAAGCAGCATTTGATCCCATGGAATATCTTGAACAACTGTCCCTACAATAAACGTAAGAATGGCGATACCTATAATCAGGTAAGTTAATGTTTTACCAAGTTGTTCTTGGTCTTTTTGTAAAGGAGTCAACTGAGATTCAGTGGTTTCAAGCATTGAAGCGATATGACCCACTTCAGTATCCATTCCTGTTCCTGTAACTACACCTAAACCACGTCCGTAAGTGACGTTGGTGCTTGAGAAGACCATGTTGTTTCGATCTCCGATCCCTACTTCACCTTCAATAGTTTGAGTATCTTTTTCTGAAGCCACCGATTCACCGGTTAAAGCAGCCTCTTCCGCTTGCAGTGAGTTCGCCTCAACTAAACGCATATCCGCCGGCACAACATCTCCAGCTTCTAAAAGCACAATATCTCCCGGTACAATTTCTGTACTTTTCATCACTTGGATTTTCCCGTCACGGCGTACTTGCGCTTCTGGAGAAGCCATTTGCTGCAATGCATCAATCGCTTCTTCGGCTTTATTTTCTTGGAAGACACCCATAATCGCGTTTAAAATAACCACAATCATAATAACAACAGCATCTTCGATGTGCCCGCTGACCAACCATGAAACTACAGCCGCCACCATTAAAACAATAATCATAAAATCCTTAAATTGGGCAATAAACTTTTGAAACGTCGTCGTTCTTTCCGCTTCTTGGATTTCGTTTGGACCATACTTTTCTAATCGGTCGGTCGCTTCTTGCGCGCTAAGACCTGTTTGAACATTCGTGTCGAATTGAGAGAGAATCTCTTCTGACGATTGACGATAAGACTCTATATCTTTCATTTTTCTTTTTCCTCCTTTTAATTCTTTCAACTTTCTTTCAAAAGTCTCACTATAAAAACAAAAAGACTTATGCCAACACAGTCTTCATAAACTACACGGCATAAGTCTCACTATTTAAGTACAGTACCAGTTGACTAATTGACGCTTAGTCACTTATCGTTGTTGATACTGACGAGGGGCATCCCTCTAGTTACTCCCTTATGAAATATTCAGTTAGAAATAGTATAAGTAAACCATACGCAAAAAGCAATGGTTTTTACCTATTTTCCACTTGAATCGTCGGTTACTTTTTATGAAGTGATGCAAGCAGTTGTTCGTATTGGCGGCCAACAGCTGTGCATTCAATCTTTCGTTGGTTTGGTGTCTCTGAGTCGGTCGACAGTTTTAATTCCAAACGTTCCGGCGGTAATTCGTCCAAAGCCACGGATGGCCATTCAACGACAGAAACACCGTCTTTCATAAAATATTCATCCAAACCTAAATCTTCGACTTCACCTTCCTCTAATCGGTACAGATCAATGTGGTATAAAGGAATTCTTCCTTCGGTATATTCTCGAACAATAGTGTAGGTAGGACTTTTTATGATGCGTGCTATTCCTAATCCTTCACCAATGCCTTTAGTGAAGGTTGTTTTACCTGCTCCTAAATCCCCTTCAAGCAAAATCAACATCCCGGGCTTAAGATAGCCCGACAGTTTTTTGGCGAAGGCGATAGTTTCTTTTTCATTTTCAGTGACTATAGTAGCCATGTTTTTACTCCTCTAACACAGTAAATTCATTCTTATGCAGTGTATCATTTTATTTTGCTTTCGTATAGTTTTGTGCTTAGGGACCTGCCCTATCCAGTAAATCATTGTTTTTTATCAATGGCTTTCGTTATACTTAAAAAAGAAAAAAGCATTTTAGAAAGGAACTTTCATTATGTTAAGCATCCAAACCTTGCCGGTGGGCATGGCGCAAGCAAACTGTTATATCCTCGCAAACGAAACACAAGCTCTAATTGTAGATCCAGGTGACCAAGCCGATTTGATTAAACAGACGATTGTACAATTAAAGGTCGAGCCGGTGGCTGTGTTATTGACCCATACGCATTACGACCATATCGGTGCGGTGGAGGCGATGCGGGATGAATATGCAATCCCTTTATATGTGGCGGCCAAAGAAAAAGAATGGTTAGCGGATCCGACTAAAAACTTATCGGGTCTTGTAGGGAATCCTATCCGAGTGAAACCAGCCGATGCCTTCTTTGAACCGGAAGAAACCATTCACATCGCTGATTTTTCATTTACGGTCGTTTCAACTCCCGGCCATTCGCCAGGCAGTGTGTCTTTCATTTTCGAAGATGACGAGACCGTTTTATCAGGGGATGCCTTGTTTGCTGGGAGCGTCGGCCGCACAGATTTACCGGGCAGCGCGCCTGAAAAGTTAATCCCAGGCGTACGTGCCCAATTATTTTCTTTACCGGATACATTTCGCGTTTACCCGGGCCACGGGGAAGCGACAACCATCGGCAAAGAAAAACAAACCAACCCTTTTTTCCAATAACGCCTTAGCAGGAAACTCTCGACAGAAAGAATAGTCGAGAGTTTTTCGCCTTTATTTTTTTAGGTCCTGTTCATACTGCTTGCCATTTTCTACCCACTTGAACGTGCCGGTACATTTAACGACGTCATCCACTTTAATTTGATGGCGCGAAATGAGCTGTTCATTTTTATCCTTTTCAAAATTGACATAAGACTCGACCAGTTCTCCGATTTGAACCTCTTTTTCAAAGACGACATTCCCATACACTGGGTCATGCGTGGATAAGAACTCGTCTGCTAGAGCATCCAGCATCCATTCATAATACAAAGAATTATTGGCATGGAAGTTCGTATCGATATCAAAATAGCGGACATTAAACGCTTTTTGAGTAGCATCCTTCAAGTCTTCAGGTCTGTCAGGTTTAGGTAACCGGCGGATGCGTTTGCTTTCTTTTGAGCCATATTGTTGGGCAATGTCATTTGGTATACGAGCCAATTTTCGGTTTTCATCCATTAAGGCAAAGACGGTCAATACATGCAAAAGTAAATGGCCTTCTTTATCGTATACATCAAATTCTCGGTAAGAAAAAATGCGATTGTATTCTTTAGCATACGTTTTTACTGTAATGGTTTCATTAGCTGTAGGCAGGCGGTGAATATCCAGCTCGTATTGGATAATAATCCAGCTGAATCCATAATCTTCTGCTTTAGGCCCTCCTAGTTGTGCCGTTTGTTCCCCTGAAATTTCAATGAGCACATTCATCAAATGAGGCAAGGTGATTCGACTATGGCGATCACTTAAAAAATAGGGCACTCTCAGCTTCCGTTCGTGTACTTTCGCTTTCAATACTCAACATCCTCTACTTAAAAATATAGCTTTATCATACCGAGTTTACCAAAAAAAGTATAGTGACATTCTCATTTCCTATTCTAATTCTTCCCCTTCTTTTTCATCATGCACCTTATCATCCATCGTCACTTTCTGTGCGATATGCTCGTTTACAACCACTTGTCGAATCAAATTCATGGCAGCGGCGATTGATAATTTACGGTTTTTATTTCGCTTATAGGCAAAATGAAATTTCTTGGCAAAGGAATCCATTCCGTCTTTGGCAATCCCAATCCATACCGTACCTGGTATCTCCCCTTCTAAAGAGGAAGGGCCGGCAACGCCTGTCAAGGACACTCCAATATCCGCTTCAAACATCGCTTTAGCTTTGTCAGCCATATCAATGGCACATTGAGCACTGACGACGCCATATTTATCAGTGATTTCTTTTGAAACGCCTAGTTTTTCATTTTTTACTTCTGTACTGTAAGTGACCATACCTCCCGCTAAGACTTCACCTGCGCCTTCTAAACTTGAAAAAGCACTGAGAAATTCTCCGCCCGTTAAACTTTCAGCGGCTGTCACCGTCAAGTCATTTTCAATCAACAATGTTCGGACAGTTTCTTTTAAAGAACGACTGTCTTCTGCAAAGACATATTTACTTAAACGCTTTTTAATCTCTTCTTGCAGACGGTCGGCTTCTTCACTCGCTTCATCTTTATTGGTGGATTTGGTTGTGATTTCAATTTCAAATTCTTCATTCATTTCATAAAAATCGACAATCGGAAAATCTTCTTGAGAGAGGTATTCTTCAAGTCGTTCGTTTAATTCCGCTCCGCTAAAACCGAATACACGTAGAAATCTGGTTTCAAATTGTTCTTCTTTGAGTAATTCAGTCTTCAGCAACCCATCAACTGTTTCTTCATAGGTCGGTTTTAATTCATCAAAAGGTCCTGGCAATAGAATATATGTTTTTTCGTTATTTTGATAAAACATGCCCGCTGCGAGTCCGGTCGCATTTCGAATAGGGATAGACTCAATTAACACCAGGGCTTGTTTTTGATTATTGTCAGGTATCTTGAAATCTGAGTTTTTATGATAGGTAATGATTTTATCTTCTGAGGGTTTATCTAATACAAGAGGGACGTCAAGATATTCGGAAATCACTTGTTTAGTGATGTCATTATCATTCGGTCCCAATCCCCCAATAAAAACTAACAGATCGACTCTTTTTTCGGCCGCTTCAATCGCCTCTAATAAATTGTTTTGATTATCCGCTATCATCACACTTTTATTGATTTCGATCCCTAGATGCGTCAAACGCCGCGTTAAAAAGGCGACATTTTGATCTTGGGTTTTCCCATTTAATAAATCATTACTAACAGAAATAATCTCCGCTTTCATTTTATTTCTTCCTCTCTTGTCATTCATCGTTTTATGTGTCCTTATTTTAATCGGTCTCTTGCGCACTTGCAAAAAATACGGTTAGTCAAGCAAAATATGGTATAATTCGATTAGATGAATTGAAATAGACAGAAGAAATGAAAGGCGATCACCCATGAATATTCAAGATACAGCTTTATCCAAAGCAGTCATCCACACAGATAAACTGCTTGATAATATATCCACCTTTAAGCACTTACTCGATGAGAAAACAAAATTTATGGCGGTAGTTAAAGCGAATGCTTATAGCCATGGAGCGCTTTCTATTGCCCACTTTATCGAAGAGAGACAAGCCGCGGATTATTTCGGTGTAGCTCAACTCAGCGAAGCCCTTGCTCTTCGAACGGAAGGCATTCAAACACCTATTTTAGTTTTTAATGCGACGCGTCCTCATGAAATAAAAGAAGCAATCGAACAACAGATTACATTGACTGTTTTTTCAACAGAGAGGGCAAAAGATATTGTAAAAGCCGCTGAAACCTTGCAAAAAACGGTCAACGTGCATCTAAAAATCGATACGGGGATGGCGCGATTGGGTGTTAGTTCATTTGAAGAAGCGCTCGGGGTGTATAAGGCGCTGGCTTCCTCTTATGTATTCGTTGAAGGCATTTATACTCACTTTGCGGATTCGCCGAATGAAACACGAACTGATTTTACGCAAAAACAATTCACTCTATTCTCTTCTATTTTGAAGGCATTCGAAAAAAATAATATCTCTTTTGCTATACGCCATACTTGTAATACTGCAGGAACGATTAACTTTCCCGACTATCATTTAGATATGGTGCGCGTAGGGCTGGGTTTATATGGTTTAAATCCTTTAATTCATCAGCGAGAGAAAATCGAACTTGCTCCTGTTGCAACGGTTACCGCTACCATCACCCATATAAAAGATTTCCCAGCCGGCGAAAGCGTAGGCTATGATCGGGCCTTCTATTCAAAAGAACCGATGCGCATCGCAACCATCGCCATCGGCTATGCGGATGGTGTGGCTTACTCTCTGTCCAATAAAGGTCACTTTACGTATAAAGGGCAGCAACTGCCGATTATCGGGAATGTCTGTATGGATCAAATTATGCTGGATTGCAGCGCCGTGTCTGAGTTGACGATAGGTGATGAAGTGACTTATATCGGTGATCCCAAAGACGGGGACACTTCCATTGCTGAAATGGCGGCATTAGCCAATGAATCCCAATATGATTTAATTTGCCGATTGGGGATGCGTCTCAATCGAGTCTATCAACCGTAAAGAGGGCCATTATGACAGAGAAAAACAAGAAAAAAAGAGATTGGAAGCAAACATTCTATTTCACTTTACTCCTTATCGGCTTGGGCTTTAGCGGTTTTGTAGGTTTGGAGCTGTTTTATGCGATTTTAAATGTTTCTGTTTGGGATATTTTATTTGCGATTGTCATTTTAATCGTCAGCTTTCCTTTGCATATTATTTTGCATGAACTTGGTCACCTCATTGCGGGCTTGTTATCGGGTTATACGTTTATTATGTTTCGACTCTTTTCTTGGGTTTGGATTAAAACAGAAGAGGGCATTTCCAGACGCAAACAAAGGGTGTCTGGTCTCTTGGGGCAAGCCCTTATGTTGCCACCAGAATCTGTTGAAAATCCGCCGATGCTTTTTTACCATTTAGGCGGTTTGTTGACGAATTTGCTGACCGCCTTATTCATGCTTGGCATTGGTTGGTGGAGTGCTCATCCACGAGTGACTTTTTTCCTGTTCCTTTCCGCGAGTATTGCTTTACTTCTTTTTTTAATGAATAGTACTTGGCAAAAAGGGACAGATGGCTACAACATTTTACAGCTGTACAAACGGCCGGAAGCGTTAAATGAAATGACCGCAATGCTTCGCTTGTATGGCGGGATGGTACAAGGAGTATCTTTTACCAATTTACAAAGATACATTCCAGCCGATCTAGGAACGACTTTTGAAAATCCAAATACGATTACTTTCTATACAGCCCAAGCTGCTGTTTATTTTGAGCGAGGAGAATTTGTACGGGCGCGTAAAATATATGAACGGCTATGGTCAAATCGTAAGCAATTATTGGCACTTCATCTTTCAGAGGTATATTTTAACTATTTATTTACACTTCTCATTACTGAACCTGAACATCCCGATATCGAAAAAATTAAAGCCACTCCTATTTTTAAACAATCGATTGACGTGGAGGCAGCGGATGTCTATAAAGTTCGTGCGGCTGAAGCCATTTATTTAAATAAAGAGTATGAAAAAGCAAAACAACTTCTCTCTACAGGTGAACAATTAATTGCCACTGCCCCCACCGTCACCGAAGAAAAGCTTGAGGCGCAGTTTTATGCCTATTTAAAAGATGAAATCCGACGACTTGAAAAAGAAGGCAGCTCCTAGAATGAGGGAGCTGTTTTTTTAAGGACAATTCAATTGCCCTTCCTCCACTGCTTGAGCATTTCACTTTTTTAGCTGGCGGCAGTTGTGATACGGTTCTCATAGAAAGCAGTTATTTATATTAAGGAGGAGTCATTATGCGAGCAGTTACTTATCAAGGAAAAAGAAGAATAGAAACCACAACCGTACCTGATCCCACCATTGTGGAACCGACGGATGCCATTATTAAGATTACAGCAACAGCTATTTGCGGCTCTGATCTGCACTTGTACCACCATGGGGACTTGGTTATCAACCAAGACGATTATGTCGTCGGACATGAGCCGATGGGTGAAGTTGTTGAAGTGGGGCCCGACGTCAAAAAGCTAAAAGTCGGCGATCGAATTGTTGTCCCATTTAATGTCAGCTGCGGGGAATGTTTCTATTGTGTGAATAATATGGAAAGCCAGTGCGACAATTCAAACAAAAATGCTCATACTGATTATGGCGGTTTATTTGGATTCGGCCATCTGCATGGAGGCATTCAAGGCGGACAAGCAGAATTTATGCGTGTCCCATATGCTGATATCAATTCTTTAGTTGTTCCGGACAGTGACATTCCGGACGAAAAAGTTCTCTTTTTATCGGATGTGCTTCCGACCGCTTGGTGGAGTGTGGAAAATGCCGGCGTTAAAGAAGGAGATACAGTTATTGTGTTAGGGTCCGGTCCAGTTGGATTGATGACCCAGCGTTTTGCCAAAATGAAAGGTGCTGAACGTGTCATTGCCGTGGATAATGTTGTTCACCGTTTGGAGCACTCGGCTCAAAAAATCGGCGTTGAGACATTAAACTTCGATGAAGTAACCTTGCCTGGGAAAGCGCTAAACGAGATGACAAATGGTGGGGCGGATGTCGTGATTGACTGCGTCGGAATGGACGGTACGAAACGAAAAGACGAAAAAGTGACCAATCTAATCAGTCCCCAAAGAGGAACATCCAGTCCAATTGAAACGGCTGGCATGGCTGTCCGAAAATTCGGTACGATTCAACTGACAGGCGCTTATATGTCACCGGTCACCAATTTCATGTTGAACAACTTGTTTTCTCGAAACATCACCCTTAAGATGGGACAAGCGCCAGTGGTTCATCTTATGCCAAAGCTGTTTGAGATGATTCAAGACAACCAATTTGACCCGACTGAAATTATTACACACGTTGCACCGCTTGAAGAGGCGGCCAAAGCTTATGAAATGTTTGATAAAAAAGAAGATGGCAACATTAAATTTGTCTTGATCCCTGAATAGCCTTGCAAAAATGCGATTTTAGTCCATTAGAAAAGCTCAAGAAGAGAGGCCAATGCCTTCACTTCTTGAGCTTTTTGAATGTTAACTGTTAAATTCTGTGAGAGATTAGTACATGCCGCCCATTCCACCCGTTGGATCTGCTGGCATGGCAGATTCAGGTTCTGGAATTGTTGCGACCGCTGCTTCTGTGGTTAAGAGCAAGGCTGCGACAGAAGACGCGTTTTGTAGGGCTGAACGTGTAACTTTTGTCGGATCGATGATTCCAGCATCAATCATGTCGACTAATTCACCAGTCACTGCGTTGAAGCCAACACCTTTTTCAGCGTTTTGTAGACGTTCTACAATGACACCGCCGTCTACACCTGCGTTTTTCGCAATTTGACGCACAGGTTCTTCCAGTGCGCGACGAATAATATTGACACCTGTCTCTTCATCGCCTTCAACCTCTAATTCATCTAGGCTTTTGAGGATATTGATGTAGGCCGTTCCACCCCCAGCAATAATCCCTTCTTCAACTGCTGCACGTGAAGCGTTTAGCGCATCTTCAATACGCAATTTACGTTCTTTGATTTCCGTTTCAGTGGCTGCACCAACGGCAACTACTGCAACTCCACCAGCTAATTTTGCGATACGCTCTTGTAATTTTTCTTTATCAAAGCTTGAAGTGGTTTCTTCTGCTTGTGCTCGTAACATAGCTACACGCTGTTCGATTAATTCTTTCTCGCCCGCACCTTCAACAATGACGGTATCGTCTTTTGTCACAGTGACACGGCTGGCTGTACCTAATTGATCGATGGTCGCGTCGCCTAATTCTAGACCCAAATCTTCAGTAATAACTGTTCCGCCGGTTAGAATCGCAATGTCTTCCAACATGCCTTTTCGACGGTCACCAAATCCAGGCGCCTTAACCGCTGTAACGTTTAATGTACCGCGGATTTTGTTTAAAACTAATGTCGGCAATGCTTCGCCTTCAATATCATCCGCAATAATTAAGAGTGGACGATTGGTTTGCATAACAGACTCTAGTAATGGAAGAATATCTTGCACATTTGAGATTTTCTGGTCAGTAATCAAAATGTATGGATTTTCTAAGTCCGCTTCCATTTTCTCATTATCTGTCACCATGTATTGAGACAAGTAACCGCGGTCAAATTGCATCCCTTCAACCACATCTAAAGTTGTTTCAATACTTTGTGATTCTTCAATCGTAATCACACCATCGCTGCCTACTTTTTCCATTGCGTCCGCAATGATTTTACCGACAGATTCGTCACCAGATGAAATCGAAGCAATTTGTTCAATGGATTCGCTGCTGTCCACTTTCGTCGAGTTCTCTTCCAGCGCTTTAACGGCGACTTCCGTTGCTTTTTCAATTCCGCGGCGAATACCAACAGGGTTAGCACCGGCAACGACGTTTTTCATCCCTTCATTTACAATTGACTGGGCTAAAACAGTTGCAGTTGTTGTACCGTCACCGGCAATATCATTTGTCTTGCTGGCAACTTCAACTACCAATTGCGCACCCATGTTTTCGAATTTGTCTTCTAATTCAATTTCTTGAGCGATGGTTACCCCATCATTAGTAATTTGGGGTGCACCGTATGATTTGTCCAATAACACGTTACGCCCTTTTGGACCTAAAGTCACTTTAACCGTATCTGCTAACTTATTCACACCATCAAGCAAACCTTGACGTGCGTCACTTGAATGTTTAATCTCTTTAGCCATTTTATCTTGTCTCCTTTTCTTGATGATCTTTAAATGCTTTTTTATTCAGCAACTGCTATAATGTCAGTGTCTTTAATAATTAAATACTCCGTGCCGTCATGTTTTAGTTTAGTGCCAGCATATTGTTCAAAAACAACTTTATCGCCTACACTCACTTCAACAGGTAAACGGTCGCCGCTATCTAATAATTTTCCTTCACCAACCGCTACTACTTCTGCGTACGTTGGTTTTTCTTTTGCTGAATCTGGCAATACGATTCCGCTTGGGGTGGTTTGTTCTTCTTCCACAACTTCAAGCAAAACGCGATTTCCTAATGGTTTTAACATTCGTAAATCCCTCCAAAAAATTCTAATATTTTTTAATTTTAGCACTCGAGCTTCCTAAGTGCTAATCACACCATCTAGTATAAGAAAAATTCAAAAGAGATGCAAGACCCATCCCTTAAAAAATGAGCGAACAAATTGTGAACGTTTTTTGAAAATCCTTTCTTTTCAATTGTTTTACCTAGAATTCATTCCTCTTTAAGCGCGCTTATGTTATGATAAGAAAGAATTGACGATAGGTTAAATAGAGTGAGGAGTTTTCTTTTGAATCAAAATAATTTACTTGGACCCATCCTGTTGCGGTTTGGTTTTTTTGCCTTAAATTTTTACTTTACGATTCAGATGACCGCTTATTCCGGCTGGAGCTTCTTTGCAGTCATTCTTGCAATGTTTGCCACGCGCGAATTAGTCGGCACCATTCAGATGGCCCAAGTGTATCGACATTTGAAGAAATATAACGATAAAAAGAATAAATAAAAAACTCCTCTCTTAGGATGAGAAAGGAGTTTTTCATTTCTATTGGGGCAAATAATATTTAGAATCTCACAATCGCTAATCTAATACAGAGTGGATCACACACAAAGTGGTTGTAAAAAAGAAACTATAAGGAGATTATTATGTTTGAATTTATTTTAGATTGGGCAACAAAGGAAAAATTTTTTTCAAGATATCTATTATTTGTATTTTTAATCCTCACACTTCTCAGTGGACCCGATAATATAAAATCTATGGTTTATGTCCTTGAAGATACTGAAGTAATAGGATTTATTTTTGATAAATCTTTTATAAAAATCTTTGTATGGATGATAGCTATAGTCATTCTAATTGAAATTTACTTAACTCTACGTGGTAAAACCAATATAAGTAGCAGCTTGATGGCTCTTCAATCTGAAGTAAGTGACACTGGGAGTTCGGATGAAAAAGATTTAAAAGAATGGATTAGAAAATTTAAAAAAGCTGATGCTAAAGTGCAAGATAAAGTCGTTAAGTTATTACATATACTTATTTTAACAATCTTAGAAGGTATATTTATGATGATTTTAAATCATTTCAATTCAGCTACTCTTTATATAGGTAGCATTCTCATTCTATTGGTTATATTGTTTATTGTATTCACTTGTGTTTTTTTCACGCCCCTTAATCAAATTCGCTTAATAAACAAAGAGGCGAAAAAATGGGAAATTTCTATAAATAGAAATGAACAAGAGAAAGAGAATAAAGATGAACAATTAGATGAGAAAGACAGACAAATCGAAAAATTACAAAATTTACTCGATCAGCAACAACAATTAACTTTACAAACCAGCCAGCAAATTCAACACCTCCAATTAAAAGAAGCAAAAGAGTTAGAAAATGAGGTTAACACCTTTGAGAAAAAACTTAAAAAAGGATTTTTCAACCGCTGGTGCGGCCCTTAAAATAAAAAACCTCTCTCTTAAAAAGAAAGAAGTTTTTCCTATTACTTATTATTCTGTGCCATCTTCCATAATGGAATCACTGTATTGGACAAAGTAAATTAACGATTGCAATTCATTACTTAAATCAACATTGAGCACACGCACATTCTCTGGAACGTCTAATCGAATCGGCGTAAAGTTCATGATTCCTTTAATTCCCGCTTCAACGAGTTTATCGGTCACTTCTTGTCCGCGGTCACCCGGCAAGGCGATAATCGCAATATCTAATTGCTGCGATTGAATTTGTTGGACTAATTCGTCTGTATGGTAAATCGGCACACCTTCAAAAATAGTATTGACAATCTCTTCGTCGATATCAAAGCCCGCACTAATGCGGATACTGTTTTGCCCTTGAAAATTATAGTTGAGCAAGGCGCGCCCAAGTTGACCGACGCCGACTAAAGCCACATGCGTCAGCTGATCTTGGTTAAGTTGCTTGCTGAAGAAATTCATCAAGTCTTCTACATCATAACCATACCCTCGTTTACCCAATGCGCCAAAATAAGAAAAGTCTCGGCGAATAGTCGCACTATCTATTTTCACCGCTTCGCTTAAATCCGCAGAAGAGACCTTTTTTTTGCCTGAGCTAAATAGATATTTCAAGTAGCGATAATATAACGGAAGGCGCTTAGCCGTTGCTTTTGGTATTTGTTTGTCTGCCATCTTCTTTCTCCTTTCATTCTTTACTAAAAAGTAGATGCATTTCATTTCGTGAATGTCCTTACAAAGTTCAGTTTCTTTGAACATTCTATATTATAACAAGTTAAATCCTATAAAGGAAGGAAATGTTCTCCTTTTTTCACAATCTCATTCTTTTCCTACATCATTGAAAGTGAAACAATCCGATACCTTAACGTTTGTATGCGATTTACATCACGAGATCGTTTTGGTTTTATGAAAAAATATGATAAACTGATTACGATTTTCTTGAAACGGAGGAGAAGCATGCTTTTACAAACACAAAATGTCACCCGTCGCTTTGGCGGTGAAGAGTTATTTAGTGGAATAACATTTGAAATTAAAGACAATGCCAGGATAGGTTTAGTTGGCCGTAATGGCGCCGGTAAATCGACCCTGCTTAAAATCATTGCCGATATTGAAGCTCCCGACGAAGGGCGCGTCATACGCAAAAAGGATTTGACGATTGGATTTTTGGACCAACATGGCGGGCTTGAATCCAAACGATCGATTTGGGCTGAAATGCAAGAAGTCTTCAAGCCGGTGTTAGAAATTGAACAGAAGATGCGAAGACTGGAAGCTAAAATGGCAAACGACGGTCAAGACAAAGAATTATTGATCGAATATAATCGGCTGCAAGAAGCCTTCGATCGTCGAAATGGTTACGGCTATAAAAGTGAGATTAAAATGGTTCTCCATGGGTTTCAATTTTTTGAAGAAGATTATGACAAGCCCATCGCCCATCTATCCGGCGGCCAAAAAACGCGGCTTTCTTTGGCAAAACTTCTGCTTGAACAGCGCGACTTGCTGATTTTAGATGAGCCGACCAACCATTTAGATATCGAAACCTTGTCCTGGTTAGAGGCCTACTTATTAAATTACCGGGGCGCTTTAGTCATTGTTTCCCATGACCGGTACTTTTTAGATAAAATTACCAAAGAAACGTACGAATTAAGTTATGGTCAAATGCATTACTTCAAAGGAAACTACTCCGCCTATTTAGATGAAAAAGCGGCACGCTTTGACAAACAACAAAAAGAGTTTGAAAAGCAGCAAAAAGAAATTGCAGATATGGAAGACTTTATTGCTCGGAATTTAGCCAGAGCCTCTACTACTCGACGCGCCCAGTCGCGTCGGAAGCAATTGGAAAAAATAGACCGCATCGATAAACCATTGGGAGACGAACGCTCGGCTTTCTTTTCTTTTTCGCCCGAACGTGAATCAGGCAATGTAGTCTTGCAGGCCAAAGATTTAGCTATTGGTTATCCGCCGCAAACCGTCTTGAGTCAAGGCATTGATTTAGATATTCGCAAAGGCGACGTTATTGCCTTGATTGGTCCTAATGGAATTGGGAAGTCTACGCTTTTGCGCACAATCGTAGGGCAGCTTGAGCCGCTGGCGGGATCGATTCAGCATGGGACGAAAGTAGACGTAGGCTACTATGAACAAGAACAAGAAGATTTGAATCCTGCCAAATCGGTGTTAGATGAAGTATGGGACGACCATCCTCTGATGACAGAAGAGAGTATTCGTACTTTTTTAGGCAGTTTCTTATTTTCAGGTGAAGATGTCGCAAAGACTATCGCTTCTTTAAGCGGGGGCGAGCGGGCACGTGTCTCTATCGCAAAACTAGCACTCAACCACGACAACTTTTTAGTGCTGGACGAGCCGACGAACCATTTAGATATTGACTCAAAAGAGGTCTTAGAAAATGCCTTGATTGATTTTCAAGGCACCCTTCTTTTTGTCTCCCATGACCGGTATTTCATTAACCGACTAGCCAATAAGGTGTTAGAAATCGGCCCAGAGGGTACCATTTTATACTTAGGCGATTATGATTATTACTTGCATAAAAAAGAAGAATTACATGAACAAGCGTTGGCTGAGCATACCAAAGGAGGAGCGCAAAACCTTCAAGAGAACGCGGCTTCAACAACAGATACAGCTTCTGATAACCAATGGGCCGATCGAAAAGAAGTCAAACGCGAAACACGGCGGCTAACCCGTGAAATTGATGCCATTGAGGAACAAATAGCCCAGACAGAAACCCTTTTGGAAGAAATCACAAAAGAAATGGATGACTTAGCCAGTAATAGTGACCCTTCTTTTTCTGAAAATGATACGAAACACTTGAACGAGTTATCTCGTGAATTTGATGAAAAAAATGAAGCCTTAGAAGCTTTTTATGAAGAATGGGAAGCTCTGCATGAAGAATTGAACCAATACTCAGAACTCGATTAAGAAAGCAGCTTTTCGCAAGATGCGAAGAGCTGCTTTTTAGTTTATAAACCTATAAGCTGCCTCGTTTTCTAATCTCGAGACAGTTCGGATTATTTTCTAGCTTCTTGGCTTCATTTCTCTTTTCTACTCAACTAAAACCAACCAAACCAGACATTTAAGAAGAACCATACAATCATAATCAGCTGAATGAGTCCTTCCGCAAAACGTCCGGTCAAAAATCCGACTAAAGAGCCGATGGATGCTCGAATGGCTTCTTTCAAGGGGCGTTTTTGAAGGAGTTCAACCAGGAGGACCACCACAAAAGGAAGAATAATAATCCCAAACGGCGGATAGATAAAGGACCCTATAATCACTGACAGCGTCGCACTGCGCTCCCCTAATTTACTGCCTCCAAATTGATTGACCGATATGGAGCTGGCGAATAAATCGGCCACCAATAATATAATCGTTAATATCCCCATTGAAATCCAAAAGAAAGTCGACAACCGTGTGGAGTCTATAAAGAAATGATAAACCAAAAATCCACCCCACACAGCTGTCACACTCGGCAGTACCGGATAAAACAAAGCCACAAAACTTAACACAAACAAGCCGATCACAAGTAGCCATAATATAAAATCCATAATTAACCTGCTTTCCTATTTAAAATCAATTCTAGCGAGAACCGCCGCCGCCACCACCAGCGGCCCCAGCGCCACCTCCCGCAGAAGACATGCCGCCGGCTGCTCCACCGTAGCCGCCTGAAATCAGTCCACTGGTCTGGCTCATATAAAAATAATGATAACCAAAATAGTTCCCATAAAGATAGGGATACTCCTCCACCAGCATGCCCCATTGGCCCGGATGATATTCTTCCAAGTATTCTACTGTATCTTCCGCCCGACCGAGTAAGGCGGCCCACACAATCAGTTCATGCCAATTGTCAAAATTTGCAAGCGTGCTCTCTTCAATCTCTTTTAGAAAATTATCAAATTGAACGATATAATTCACCACACGTTGGCCTTTTTCAGTAAGCTTCTCAACAGGGATAGTCATTTTCAAATAGCTAAACGTATCTAATTCAAGATACCCCTTGTTTATCAGCCATTCTTTGGATACTTCATCGACCATTTCATAAAATTCAGCGACCTCGCTGGCATGATCTTGCGACCAGTTCTCAAAGGCTTGTTCAGCTAGCGTTGGCCGGTACGCTGCTGCTTCCAGTAATATCGCCCACATCACTTCTTCCAAAGTTGCTTCGCCGAGTTCAAACAGTTCAACGTATTCACTAAAAGAAAGAGTACTCAGAGCTGTTTCTTCCTCTAAATCAACAATCGACAAAGTTGCTTTCTTCTTGGTGCCAAATAGCCCCCGATCTTTTTCAAAGGTTTCTATTTGAATCCGTCCTTCAATCGACCAGAGTAAAAGATAGGCAAAAAAGTATTCTGCAAACCCACCGCCTGCCGGACTTAGTTTTGAAATAAAGGCGGCATAGCGCCCAAGATCTCCTGTAAGTTTGGGTGGATTTTTTGTCGTTTTACCTCGATTCTCTTTCAGTACTTCGGCGGGGTAAAAATGTTGAGCTGCTTTTTTACGATTATAGACTTTCGTCCCAATCACAGCACCACCTACTGCACCACCACCCCCGACTGCGACGAGACCGCCGATTAAAACTTTTGCCCATGTTGGCATCGGTGCCGCGTCATTATAAGACGAGCCTTCTGTGGCCATGGTACGCTGTTCTTCTAAGGTCATTTCTTCTTCCAGGCTGGTTTGAAAGGTATTTTTTGGGAACTGAGCTAAGAGGATGACATCGTTGCCCTCTTCTAAACCATAGCCGGTCCACTCAAGTGTTCCTTGCGTAATTTCCATGGAGCCTTCAAACCCAAAACCATAATAGTCAAGGACGACCTCTTCTAGCGCAAAGGGTGCTGAAATTTCCAACTGCATCCGATCGGTCGGCAAGTTTAAAAAGGAATCAAAATTCCAAAACAAAGCCTGTCCGTCTTTTAGCTCACGAACGAGATTCGATAAGGTGTACGTCACCTGGTATTCAGGTTGCCCGTATTCGGTAATTCCCCATGCCAATTCATAGCCCTCATCTGTCTCAATGACTCCATATTTTCCTGCTTTTTCTTCAAAAGAAGCATCAATATCCCAATCCTCTTCTTCCGTAAAGCCCGCGACTTCAAAATCCAATAAGTCCGTTCCCTGTAAATTTTCTAGTACAATATAAAGCTCAGTATCTTCATACGTTTCCATTTGACGGGTCTCTTGAATGGTTGCCGATCCATCTTCGTGCAGCTCTACATCAATCGTAATCGACTGGATATTATTTTCTTCCGCCGCAGCCTCTGGAACAAGGACAAAAAAAATAGTCAGCAGAAAAATAGGTAACACGTTTGTCCATTTTTTCATGGGCTTCGCTCCTCAATTTTATAGGGTTAAACCAGGATGGGCATTCAACGCAAGGTTTGTCTCTTTGTCAGTTTCAGCATCTAAAAAAGCGGCTGCACCAATCATTGCCGCATTATCCCCGCAAAGCGATAAGGGTGGAATGACTAAATCAACATCCGAAAATTCTTTTTCGACTGCTTCCGCTAAACCTTTTCTTAGACCAGTATTGGCAGCAACTCCCCCAGCTAAAATAATCTGTTTGACCTCATATTCTTTCGCTGCACGAATGGTTTTAGAGACTAACACCTCCACTACGGCGTGTTGGAAACTTGTCGCTAAATCGTTGCGATCGAGTGTTTCTCCTTTCTGCTTGGCATTATGGACTGTATTAATAAAAGCCGACTTCAGCCCGCTGAAACTAAAATCATAATTGTCTTCATCCATCATAGCACGCGGAAAATGAAAGGTATCTTCTCCGAGTTGCGCCATTTCATCAATATGCTTACCACCTGGATAAGGCACATTGATGATGCGGCCAATTTTATCATAAGCTTCACCCGCGGCATCATCCCGCGTTTCCCCAATAATTTCAAAATCGCCATGTTCTTTCATATATACAAGTTCTGTATGCCCGCCGCTGACAACCAAGGCAAGCAATGGAAACTCCAAGGGCTCAATCAGTTGGTTGGCATAGATATGGCCGGCAATATGATTGACTGGGATTAATGGCAAATCGTGAGCATAGGCAATGGCTTTAGCAGCGTTGACACCAATCAACAAGGCGCCTACTAAACCGGGCCCTTCCGTGACAGCCACAGCATCCAAATCTTCAAAGCTTGTATGGGCTTCGGCCATCGCTTCTTCAATAATAAAGGTAATGTATTCTACATGATGGCGACTAGCGATTTCAGGTACGACGCCGCCAAAACGTTTATGGCTGTTAATTTGGGAAGCTACCACATTTGAAAGTATTTTTTCTCCATCTTCAATGACTGCAGCGCTTGTTTCATCACAACTTGTTTCAATCGACAATATTTTCATTCATCAATGTTCCTTTCCAATTTCTCGTTTCATCACCACCGCATCCTCTATCGGGCTGCTGTAATAAGCTTTTCGCTCACTGATTTTTTTGAAACCGACACGCTCATAAAGGGCAATAGCCAGGTGATTTGACTTTCTTGTCTCTAAAATGATTTCTGGAATCTTTTTCTCTTTGGCGTATTGAAGCAAAGCTTGCAATAAAAAACGACCAATCTTTTTATTTTGATGGGCTTTATCCACCACTACCATATAGATATCCAACATATAGGGGGTCTCTGCCGCCACCACAAAACCGATGATCTCTTCTTTTAACTGGGCGTAAAAGACGGTTGTACTGTCTGAGGCTAGTGATTGATAGACACTTTCAGCTTGCCAAGGCGAACCTGCCGAAAAACCGGCGTCTGCTACCTCATAGAATGCATGAGCGGCTTTTTGATTCGCTTCTGCTTGTTTGAATCGTTTAATTTCAATGCCGTTTAATAAAGGTTCTTCCATTTCACGACTCATCCATTTCTTCAATTAAATACACCATATCCAAGGCATCTTCGCCGTTGTTATGGTAATAATTTTTCTTGATGGGCCCGTCTTGAAAGCCAAGGGTGCGGTACAAGCTTTTAGCCGTCTCATTGGATACACGTACTTCAAGGGTCAGCCGTTTCTTGTCTAATTGTCGAGCCAAGTCCAATACGGTTTGGATTAAATAGGAACCAATTCCTTGGTTTTGGTATTCAGGTCGGGTGGCGATATTTGTGACATGAAAGTTGTCTCGTCGCATCGAGATGCCAATAAAGGCGACTGCAATCTCTTCATCATGGCCCATCAAAAAGAAGGAGGATCGTTTATTGCGCAATTCACTGTTGACCGCCACTCGACCCCAAGGGGCTTCTCCGTCGTAGCATGCTTCTTGAATCGCAACAATATCTTCTAAATCCATGACATTGGCAAGGCTTAAGTCAATCCTTCGGCCATTTTTCAAAGGATATGATGTGTGTTTGAGCATCGACTGATTAATTAATGGAGGATATAACATAGTATCCATCTCCTCTTTTTTCTCCGCCACCCATTTTTTAAACTTTTTCAACCCAATCCTCTCCTTCAAAGTCAGGATTTTCTTGTAGCCAATTTTCTTCAGCTTCTGCTAATTTTAAATAGGTTGGCGTAAATTGATGAATGGGCGTTGGATCTTTACTTGCGGCTAACAGAGCTAAATTGCTTGCTCGTGGAAGGTTCTGTTCGGGAGCAGCTAGACGAACCCGCTCTCCAAGCACTTCTTTAAACAGCTCATAAAAGACTTTGGCATCTTGACCGATTAACTCAAAATTTCCGTCCAAGCTTTCTAAATAAGCCGCCCATTTTTCAGAAGCAATATGAGTGTCTGATTCTACTTGCACCAATTGATTGGTCTCATCCCGCATATAAATTCCAGTGTAGATATTTTTTCGTCTGGCATCAACTATCGGAACGATTTTTGTATCCTCTTTGCCGTAACTGCTGGCAGCAAGGACTTTCAAGCTGGAGATGCCCACCAATTCGATATCGCGTGCCCACGCCAAGGTTTTTGCTACTGTAACAGCGATGCGCAAACCTGTGTAAGAACCTGGTCCTGAGGCGACGGCAATCCGATCAATGTCTTGAATCGTCAAATCTGCCTGTTTTAAGGCTTCATCAATAGCAGGCATCAATTGAATGCTGTGGTTCCTTTTAATATTAATCGTTTGTTCAGTGAGTAGGTGATTGTTTTCAATGATCCCAACCGTTAATGGTGTGTTTGAAGAATCAAAAGCTAAAATTTTCAATAAGAGTCACTCCAATTTCGTGATACATCTGATTTCCTTGTTACTTCTTGCCCTTTTATTTTATCATATTCTGAAAGTCGATAACAGAATTCATCCTTTAGAGTTTAAATGGCCCTTTTTAGGTGAGGGGAATCTTTTTTATAAGAAAGTGATGACTTAAATGCAAGTTTTTCCTTTTTGTGGGAAAATGAAGAGGAACGATTTTAGAATGAAGGGAAGATTGTTATGGCGTTTACAAAAATAGAAACACATGATTTACCAGATATCCAATCGACCGGTTTTTTGTATGCACATGAAGAAACGGGCGCACAAGTGTTATATTTAAAAAATGATGATGCAAATAAAGCTTTTAGTATTGGTTTTAAAACACCACCGTACAATGATAATGGGATTGCCCATATTTTAGAGCACTCGGTCTTAAATGGTTCCAAGAAGTATCCTTCCAAAGAACCATTTGTAGAATTGATCAAAGGATCTTTAAACACCTTCGTCAATGCGATGACGTTTTCGGATAAAACCTTGTATCCAGTAGCCTCCACCAATCAAAAAGATTTCAAACACTTAATGGGCGTGTATTTGGATGCGGTGTTCCAACCGTTATTTACGGAGAATCCACAAATCTTAGCCCAAGAAGGCTGGCACTATCATCTAGAAGACAAGGACGATGACCTCATCTATAAAGGCGTGGTTTATAATGAAATGAAAGGCGCCTTTGGTTCACCTGAACGACAGCTCTATCAGCAAATCTCAAGTCTGTTATATCCAAACAGTATTTACCGCTTTGAATCCGGGGGTGACCCAGCAGCGATTCCCAGCTTAACGCAAGAAGAGTTTATCGCTTACCACGAGAAATACTACCACCCCTCCAATTCTTTTACTGTTTTATATGGAGATTTAGATTTAGATGAAGCTTTGGCGGATTTAGAAACGTATTTTGCTGGCAAAGGAAAGTTGGAAGAAGAGATTGAGGTCGAGTTTGAGGTATTGATTCCTGAAACGACTTCTTATAAAGATACATATTCCATCACAGCCGGTGATGATCCAGCAGATAAGGATTATTTAGCGGTGGGTTGGCATGTGGCTGAACCAGAAGATACGCTTGACGGGTACGGACTCAAGGTGCTGGAGGAAATTTTGCTTGGAAACAACCAGTCGCCTTTGAAAAAAGCGCTCTTGGATGCGGATATTGGCGGCGATATTAGCGGCGGAACCGATGAATTTGGTTTTCCAACCGCCTTTACAGTCACGGCCAAATATTCCAGTGTGGAAAAGATGAAAGAGTTTAAAACTATTATCCAAGAAACCTTGGAAAAACTTGTCCTTAAAGGACTGGATCAGGAATTAATTGATGCCGCTTTGAATAAAATCACTTTCGATACGAAAGAAGCAGCCATTTCAGAAGACAATCCGCGCGGTGTTTTATATGCGATCACGGCCTTGAGTACTTGGTTATATGGGGAAAATCCTTATGTGAATTTAGAGTTCTCGAAATATCTTGAGAAGTTGGCGGATATCGCCCATGATGGGTATTTTGAAACACTGATTAAAGAGAAGCTCCTTCATAACCCCTTTCGAGTAGACATATCACTAAAAGCGGAGCCGGGTAAAAATGATCGAATTGAAGAAGAAACGCATCAAGAATTACAAACGTACAAAGCCAGTCTGTCAGAAGAAGAGCTAGACACTCTAGTTGAAGAAACACAGCAATTGGTGGAGCGGCAAGACACACCGGATCGACCGGAAGATTTAGCAAAAATTCCGACGCTGACTCGTGCGGATTTGAATACAGCGGTAGAAGAGTACCCCATCGAAGTTTCTGATTTTTTTGAACAAACGGACTTTTACCATGCCGAACAGTTCACAGCGGGGATTGATTACATTCGCTTGTATGTGGACATCAGTGATTTTCAGGCCGAAGACTACAAAACCTTAGGCTACTTAAGTAAGTTGCTTTCTCATTTAGAGACAGATTCCTATGATGTGGCCAAGCTGCAAACAGAAATCGATACACATACAGGCGGCATTTTTGGTCGAATCACTATTTATGAAAACCAAGAAGGTGACCTTGCCCCTTATTTTGTTTTAGCGGGTAAAGCGCTCGATCATTCGCTTGAAAAACTGATTGAGTTGATGAAAGAAATTTTAACGAGCACGCAGTTTGAGGATCAGAGCGAAATTTTAAACATTACCCAGCGCTTAATTTCTGGTTTTGAAGGTTCAATCAACCATAGTTCACATGTTTTAGCGGCCAATCGTGCCGTCAGTCAAGTGCGTCCTGTTTCTCATTTGAGTGAGCTTTCGACGGGGATAGACCAGTTCAATTACCTCAAAGAAAACCGCAAAGCTTTGACCGCAGAGGAATCTTCGGACTTGACTTCGCAATTAGCAGATACACTCAAGCGGTTAATGAATAAAAAGCGTCTGAACGTTTTGTACATTGGAGAAAAAGAACGGGCCGAGACGGTGAAAGAACAATTGCAAACTGCATTTGCGAACTTGCCAAACGAAGCTTTAGGTGAGTCAGTCGCCATTCAACCGGCTAAAAAACAAAATGAGGCTTTTATTACAGCGCAGGATGTCAATTATGTAGGACTTGGTGCGGATGCAAAAAACGTTCTGGATTATACAGGAGCTGCCAAAGTACTAGCCAGCGCCATTCGTTATGATTATTTATGGAATGAAATTCGAGTAAAAGGCGGCGCATATGGCTCTTTATACGTCCACCGTCGAAATGGCAACTTAGCTTTAAGTTCTTACCGGGATCCAAATCTTCAAAAAACGTTAGACGTTTACAAGGCCTTGCCGGATTATATTGAAGACTTACAAGTGCCTGAAGAAGAATTGACAAAATACATTATCGGGACGATGAGTCCTCTGGAACAGCCGAAATCGGCAGCCAGCAAAGGCTTGACCGCATTGAACCGTCTAAAAAGCGGACTGACTGCCCAAGATATTGAGACATTAAAAGAAGAAATTTTAGCTGCCGAATCGAAAGATTTTCGTCAATTGGCGGCTAACTTCCGAGAGGCCCTTGACGAGTATACTGTAGTTGTCATCGGAAACAAATCAGACATCGAAAAAGAAAAAGCACTGTTTAATGAAGTGTACACTCTTTATTAAACCAATTGAAAAACGAGTACGCCTTTAATGGCTTACTCGTTTTTCTTTTTGCGTCTTTTTTGCAAGTGTAAGATTCGCTTTAACCGCGGGCGATTGTACCGTTGGGCTATAATTAAAGGAAGGTTTAAGCCTAAAGCATAGATAATCATGAGGATTCCTGCCCATGGGGGGTTCCACCAAAAGAAAAGACAGGCTGGCGGAATCATTAGCCAATGTGTCAATTCTGCCCGTTTAGTTTCAAGAATAAACTTCTCGAGATGTTCCTCTTCTGAGCCTTGTAAATTCGTTTGGTCATAAGAGGACGGGAGAAACATGGATCCATCTGGTAAATACTTTTTCCATTGGCGAACTCCAAAAAGGTCTTGCCAGATTTCTCCCTCTTTCTCCCAACTTTGCGGGCGGAATCCTCTTTCTTTACCTGCAAACCAGGTATCCGGAATTTGACCCATCAACCAGGCAATTCCTAGATGAAGAATAAACCAGGCCAGAATGTCTACTAGCACTAACCACAAAAGCGAGCCCTCACTTTCCATCCGCTTCCCCCTTCATATTTATTTCACGGCCCTTCCAAGACACCCGTTTAAAGACATGCGTTTGAATGGCCGACCAAGCAAATAAAAAGACAAAATACAAAAATAAGACCGGATAGAAAAAGAGAACTCCCCGATGAAAGTTCCCCGCAGCCTGCGTCATCCTCAGCAATTGAACATAGTAGAGAAGATAACCTAACAGGGCGAGAAGAATGAGCTCCCAGCTGCAGCTGCCTGTAACCACAACAGCTAATAAGAAGGACAAAGGAACAAAGGCCCCGGCGATCCATAAACTCGTTCCGAGTAAAATGAAAGGATGGGTGGCTTTAGATCCTGACACAAAACTTTTCGACCAGCCCTCCGCTAAACTATGATACCCTTCTGGATACATTCGAAAGTGTAGGCTCGATTTACCACCATACAAGTCAACCGGCACCCCGGCGTTTAAAAGCATGTTTCCTAAATCTATATTTTCCATCATCGAACCCCGTACGCGTTTATGGCCTCCCTGTTCAAAATATGTTTGCCGTTCAATCAACAGCGACGGTCCAAAAGCACCCGCCGGTTGGAGTTGCTCTTTTAATATGGAAAAACGGTTCATGCCCGCAAGAACTAACAGATTAAAGACCAGTGACAGATTTTCATACCCTTCTTTTACCACATGGTAAGGCTGTATGGATAGTGCGCTTGGTTGGTTTCTTGCGCCAAAAGTGGTTGCAATCTCTTCTAGGCTTTCATTTCTTGAAAGAAACACATCCGCATCTAAAAATAAAAACCATTCCCCGCTGGCTGCTTTAGCGCCGTGATAGCAAGCCGCTGCTTTCCCGACCCAATCCGTTTCATCTTTTGGGAAGTGAACCACACGCGCCTCATATTCTTTCGCCACAGCCACCGTTTGATCTTCAGAAGCATCGTCTACCACAAGAATCTCAAAAGGCTTCAGCGTCTGCTTTTGAAGGGATTGCAGTAAAATGGGTAAGTTCTGTTCTTCATTTCGGGCAGGGACAATAATTGAAATCTTTTTATTTATTTTCCTTTGATCCTCTCCAGGCGGAATAAGAGGGACCTTCCACAAAATAAATAAGCCGCTGATTATCGCTAAAAAAGTAAATACCCCATAAAAAGTAACCACATAGGACCTCCTTAAAAAAGATGCTTTCTAAATGTACGTAAAGCTGCCAGTGCTTTTTTTGTATAGGGTGGATACTGACTAGAAAACGACATCAAGGTGTTCTTTGTATAGCGCGATTTTTCATAACTCATCGCTTGAACACTGGCTTTGCCATGGTATCGCCCTATTCCACTTGCCCCTTTACCGCCAAATGAAAGATTTGGACTAGTGCTGTGTAAAATGACTTGGTTTTGACTAAGGGCACCACTTTCAAGTCGCTGATCGATTTGTTCCACGACTTGTTTGTTTTTGCTATACACATACATCACCAAAGGCGTAGATAAAAGGCTCAACTCATCTATTAAAGCAGTCAAATCATCATAAGGCACCACAGGTAAAACAGGACCAAAAATCTCTTCTGTTGCTGCCGCACTATCTGATTTGATATCGACTAAAAGTGTTGGACTAATATATAACTCTTCTTTCGAAATCGCGCCGCCATATACAACTCTCCCGTCTTTTAAGAAGGAGGCAACTTTTTTGAAGTGTTTTTCATGAATCATCCGCCCAAAATCTTCCGATTGAGACGGATTCTTTCCATAAAATTTTTCAACTTGTGTGGCCATTTGCTCGATAAATGCTTGATAAATCGCTCGGGACACATACACTGTATCCGGTGCAATACAGCTCTGTCCGGCATTTAGAAATTTTCCCCATGCAATTGCTCGAACAGCTTCCGCTGTGAAGCCCGTCTCATCCAGAATACATGGATTTTTCCCGCCTAATTCCAACAAGACTGGGGTGAGATGCTTGGCAGCCGCCTCATACACTTTTTGTCCAGTGTGTGGACTGCCAGTGAAAAAGATAAAATCCCATGCCTCTGCTGTCAATTCTTCAGCCACGTGGGCATCCCCTTCCACAACCGCTATCTGTTCTTTGTCAAAATACTGTGGAACCAATTCAGCAAGCAAACGGCTGACTGCCGGCGCAAACTCAGAAGGCTTTAACACAATGCTATTGCCAGCTGCCAAGGCGCCAATAACTGGCATTAAAGCCAGCTGCAGCGGATAATTCCAAGGGGCAATCACCAGCACACTCCCATAAGGACGGCGGGATATTGTCACTTGTTCCAGCCCTGTTAAAAGCATCCGCGTTTTGGTTTCAGGAGTCAGCCAATCTGAAAGGTTCTTTTGGACGTCTTCGATTTCATTGAGTAACACACCTAACTCAGACGCATAGGCTTCCACGGCTGGCTTGTGTAAATCGCTTTTTAATGCTGACAGCCAAGCCTGGTTATTTTCTTCAAGGAGGCGTTTTAATTGGCTTAAAAGTTGTTGGCGATAGACCACTCCTTTATTTGCTGCTTTTAGGCTGTATTGTCGCTGTTTGTCTCGAAGCCTTGCAAAGTATTCCTGTCGACTGCTCATCTTTCCCCCATCTCTCTATCAAACTCTATTCTTTTTTTTGCTCTCTTTTGCTAATTTTTTCCTGCACTTGTTGGCCACTTAAAGTAACCATCGGCATACCCCCGCCTGGGTTGACAGTGCCGCCGACAAAATATAAGTTGCTATACAATTCACTTTCTTTTGCATGTTTAAATCCTTTATTTTCTTTCCGATCCGACACTGTTCCGTAAATCGCTCCGCGGTGGGAATAGTAATTTTCTTTAATATCTTCGGGCAACCATACATCTTTTGTTACGATGTTCTTTCGTAAATCCTTTAAGCCCATTGCTTCCAGCTTATCAAATACTCGCTCTTCAAAGGCTTTATACTCCGCTTTAGTAAAAGGCTCCTTTTGAATATAAGGAATATGAGGCAAGATTTTGATGTTCTCATGCCCAGGTACCGTCTGTGTTTGATCCGTTTTATTGACATTTACTAAATAAATCGTCGGGTCATCGGGCAATACTTTTTCATGGAAAATTTGAGTGAAATTCTTCTCTGAATCAGCTGAAAAGAAGAAATTATGGTGAGCTAACTGCTCATACTCCCCTTTTACCCCCAAATGCATCACAAAACCAGAACTGGCGGGTTCAAACTTCTTTTCCAGTTTTTTTACAAAGGCCTCTTCTTCATTTAATAAATACTTATAAGCCGGGATGACTTCCATATTGGAAATAAAATAATCGGCTTCGATTAGCGAACCATCCGCCAACTCGGCCTGAGTCACCTGTCCCTCGGCTGTGAGAAGACGCCGCACTTCTGTTTCTGTGTGAAAGGCTACCCCCGCTTCTTTTCCTAATCGGACTAACCCTTCAGCAATTTTATGCATGCCACCCGGAACATACCAAATGCCTTGCGCATGCTGCATATAAATCATCATATTTAAGATGGCCGGTGCGTCATAAGGAGACGACCCCACATATTTCATAAAATAACCCAAGACATCTTTTAATTTTTCGTTGGAAATATACTTTTCCAAAGCGTCTTGGACCGTTGAGAACACATCAAAGGAAGTAGCCGCTTCTATCATGCCGTGGTGCTTGATGATTTCACCAATCGTATCCAAACCTTTATTAAAATAGCCTTCTTCTGTCACTGTATACAACTCTTTGGCATAGTCTAAAAAGGCTTGGTAGTCTGCCATATCTTGATTGGATAACAAGTCATTGGCTTTATACATTTTCTCCAAATCACCGTATAAATCAAGCACCGTCCCATCAGGGAAAAAGGACCGCCACTCTAAATCCAAGCGAACCGTGGGGATATAATCCTCCATATCCGTTCCCTGATTTTTAAAAAGCTTTTCAAAAATGTGTTTCATCGTCAAAATGGAGGGACCTAAGTCGAAACCAAATCCGTCAATTTCCGCTCGGTTTAACTTCCCACCAAGGTGACTATTTTTTTCATATAAAGAAACTTGAAAACCACTCTGAGCCAAGGCAATAGCTGCCGAAATCCCACCTAAGCCTCCGCCAATAATGGCGACTTTTTTTTGTGTATTCATCCTTTACTCCTTTACAACAATTAGTATGTTCATTTTACAGGAATTCGGTGAAAAAATGGATTAAAACCTCTTTTCAAGCGAAATAATCAGACTTTTCATTGAAAATCCGCTAAAGTAAAGAAGAAAAAGCACGAAGGAGTGATGGGATGTTCAAAAAAGTCAACCACCCTGTCTTGTTTCAAGGGGATGTAAAGAAAAAGAATTATTTTGAAGGCTGGTACTACAAACAAGTCACTGCTGATCAAAGAACCAGTTTAAGTTTTATCCCTGCCGTCAGCTTAAATGCAAATGATCCACATAGTTTTATTCAATATATATTGGTCCACACGAATGAGAGAGGCCAAAAAAACACCCACACCGGCTATATCCGCTTTCCTGTTTCAGCTTTTTCTTATACCGATGGTCCTTTTTCCGTGACGGTAGGTCATTCAAGGTTTTCAACACGCGGGATCTCTATTCACTTAGCCGATGACTGCTTTACTTTTTATGGCAATCTCGGCTTTGGTGAGCTGCACCCGATTGAAACCACCTGCCTGCAACCAAATATTATGGGATTCTTTGGCTATCTTCCGAAAATGGAGTGTTACCATGGGGTGATTAGTATGAGGCATACCTTGAATGGTCAGTTAGAAATCAATGGGGAGCCGATCGATTTTACCGGAGGGCGCGGCTATATTGAAAAAGATTGGGGCACATCTTTCCCCAAAGAATACATTTGGCTGCACAGCAACCATTTTGAAAATCAATCAGCGAGTCTCTTCTTCTCCATCGCTCATATTCCTTTTCACTTGACCGAATTTGAAGGTTTTATTTGCAATTTTATTCTAGAAGGCCTTGAATATCGCTTTGCGACCTACAATGGCAGTAAGTGCCATGTAGAAGAAGTCTCGGATGAGTTTGTTCAGCTCCGTTTAGAAAACAAAAAGGCCTCTTTGGAAATCAAAGCCGAGGTATTAGAACAAGGTCAATTGATTGCGCCCGTTTTAGGTACAATGGAGAAAGCCATTAAAGAAGGCATTGGCGGAGTTTTATCGGTGCGGCTGGTCGATAAACAGACGGGCAAAATATTTATGGATACCGGTAAAAATGCCGGCGTAGAAATTGTTGACTATGCATAAAAAGCTCGGAAAAACCCGCTAGAAATTTCGTTTCTAGCGGGAGTCTTTTAGGTTATTTTTTCTTTTACTTTTTCAACCCACTTGCCTACTTTATCGCCAATGGTTTCCGGTTCTTCAAAAACAATCTGAATTTCCGGCTCTTTTTTCTCTTCGGATGCTGTGACTGGCATGTGTTCAAAGAAATCAGTCGTATCGACTGGGTTCTCTTTTACAAAAGCCCGTCCCGCATCTAGGACCATTTGACTATTTCCAAACTGAAAGGTGTCGGGCAAGTTTAAATCTAAACGATATGTTTGATCCACACTCCGATTCGACATTTCCACTTGGTCATTAATCATCACACTAATCGCCCGTAAACCGACTTCCAGTCGTCTATCCGCCGGTCCGTCGTTTGTGGAAGGAGGAAAACCAATCGCAAAAACATGCTCTATTTTTTCTCTCGATAATAAAGAAGACGGTGAATTCATTAACACTCCGCCATCCACTAATTGATAATCATCCATCTTAACCGGACTTAAAATAATGGGATAAGCACTCGAAGCAAGACACGCTTGCAGGAGTGGAATATCGCCGTCATAAAACTCGGCATTTTCATACACCTTATCAAAATATTCTGGTTGGTTTGAAAAAATGACAAGTTTGTTCTCGATAATATCGACGGCCGGAATAGCCAATGGTTTCGGCACATCCGACAGCATAAACTCGCTATATAATTCGCTGACTGGATGAATAACTTTTTCCAATTTCTCTATCAATACAATACCCAAAGGCTGCCGAAAAGAAACGAGGTTCAAAATCGCCTGTGGCCCCCCAAAGAGACTGCTGTCATGAATGGCCTCATCTGTATCTTGGATGATTTCATAGATTTCATCCGCAGATAAGTCACATGCAACAGCCGCGGCTAGGAAGGCACCCATCGAAGTACCCGCTACCGCATCAATTTCAATGCCTTGTTTCATCAAGTCTTCATACACCGCAATTTCTGCCCAGGCAGGGACACCGCCACCTGAAAAACTTACGCCGACTGACTTTTGTCTCTTCATTTGTGTTTGAGTCGCCAAAATGACCCTCCTTTTTCATTTTCTGTCTTTGCTTATTGTAAAGGTTTTGACAGACCATGAAAAACAAGAGCCTTTATATTTCATAGAAAATTACTCTTTTATACTCGCTTAAACATTGACGAAGCGAATCCACGCTTCGGCTATAGCGGCATGGCCGGTTAATGTCGGATGGACGCCATCGTCTCCCGTATAGGTCTGAAAGCCGTTCTCGATACCTAAAGCATTGAGCACTCCGTCCAATGGCACTAGGACTGTGTGGTATTCATTAGCTAGCCGCCGCACGATTTGAATGCGGGGATCTAAATGCTTGCGCCAAGACATGCGGTCTTTGGGGAAAGGCAAAACATAAGGTTCGATTAAAATGACCCGGGCATCCGTGCGGTGGGCTAAAGATTTTAACAGCCAGCGGTAATCGGCTTCAAATTTTTCAAGCGCTGCCTCATCTAATCGGTCTTCTTCGGAGCCGATAAAATGCCAAATATCATTTACACCTACTAAAATCGAAACAATATCTGGATTCACTTCTAAACAATCTTCTTCCCAGCGGTTTTTCAAGTCGACGACTCGGTCGCCGCCGACTCCGCGATTTAAAATTTGTAAATGATAAGTAGGGTATTTATTCAATAAATAAGCCGCTACGAGCTGGGGATACCCTGAACCTAAATCAGTCGGGTCTAAGCGGTTGCGATCAACATCCGTGATGCTGTCCCCGATAAAAAGAATTTTACTGTCGGGTTGAATCGTGATGTGTTCGCCTTTTGCGATATCACTTTTATCGTCGTGGATAAAGTCCTGTTTACTCATTTAAATCAGCGTCCTTTCGATCAATCGGATAAAGGCTTGTTGACCTTTTTCATCTGTTTTAAATACACCCGCATTGTGCAAAACTTCGACAAAGACTTTTCCTACCTCTTGTTGGATAATGTCTTTCACATTATCTTTGGTAATTTCATCCGCTTCTTTTTGCAGTTTTTCGGCCCATTCTTGATGGATGGCTGCCACTGTATCGCGTTCCCCAAGCAGGAAGGCTTCTACTTCTGCTAGTTCTTCTTTCAAGCGAGGCGGTAAAATCGCAAGGCCCATCACTTCAATTAAACCAATATTTTCTTTTTTAATATGTTGGACATGCGGATGCGGGTGAAAGATTCCATCAGGATATTCCTCTGAAGTTCGGTTGTTTCGCAACACAATATCCAATTCAAACTGGTCACCATTTTTGCGGGCAATTGGCGTAATTGCATTATGAGGGGTCTTTTTTGTTTTTGCATAAAGACTTACCGATTCATCCGAATAGTCCTCCCAAGCCCGCATAATTTTCTCCGCTGCTTTTGCTAAAGCTTCAGCATTTTCGCTGCGCAAACGGATCGTAGACATCGGCCAGTTTAAAATACCCGCTTCTATCTCTGGAAAGCTCTCCATTTGAAAGGTGTAACTATAAGGGGCATCTTGAATTGGAAAATGGTGTCGCCCTCCTTGGTAATGATCATGACTTAAAATCGATCCGCCCACAATAGGTAAACCTGCGTTGGAACCGACAAAGTAATGGGGCAGCTGCCGAACAATTTCAAGCAAGTTCTCAATCGCATGAGGCCCGACATCCATCGGTCGATGTGCAATCGCTAAAAAAATAGAATGTTCATTGTAATAGGCATAAGGGGAATATTGAAAACCCCATTCGTCTCCATTTAAATCCATACGAATGATTCGGTGATTCGCTCGCCCCGGATGTGTTAAATGGCCGGCATATCCCTCATTTTCTACCACTAGCGCATTCGCTGGATAATGGGTAGATTTTTGGAATTTAGAAGCTAGGGCAATTTCTTTGGGGTCTTTTTCAGGTTTGGATAAATTAATTGTTAATTGAATCGCTCCATATTTGTCATCTTCATAGGTGAATTCAATATTTTGGGCAATTTCACGCGTTTTAATGTAATTATTTTGACGACTCAATTGGAAGAAATTGTCGGTGGCTACTTCAGGACTTTCTTTATAATCCCTCCAAAATGCTTGATTGACTTCTGAAGGCCGCGGGGTAACTAAATCCATAATTTGCGCCGACAACACATCTCTGGCTGAGGCCAAATCATCGATTATTTTTTCTGAAACAGCATATTCAACCATTTCATCTAATACATCTAAACGGGATAGGTCAAGGGTTGCTACCGTTTTTACGTAATCTTCCTTTTGAAAAAGGGCAAGCAGTTTATTTGTCATATAAACTGCATCGAGAGGCTTTAAATCTCCTAATTGGATACTTTTTTGGATAAAATGTGTTATTAACTCATCAATGCTCATTTGTATACTCCACTTTCTTTTTGATTAGCTTTGAACGATGCCTTATTTGTCTATATAATACCATTTTTCCAGAAATGGTTACAGTTTATTCAAACTTCTATCATTTGTTAAGAATGGGAATGTGTTATAATAGCTGTATAGAAATGAACGGATAAAAATATCTCTCTTAACGAAAGAAGTTGATACTATGTTTTTCCCATTTTATTACGATCCGACGTTTATTTTAGTGCTTATCGGTCTAGCCATTTCAGGATTGGCTTCCTCTTATGTCAATAGTACCTTTAACCGCTATAGTGACGTCCATTCCAAATTAGGTTATAACGCCTCTGAAATTACGCGTTATATCTTGGACTATGCCAACTTAGAAAATATTAACATCGAAAGCGTGCGCGGAAATTTAACGGACCATTACGACCCAAAAAATAAAGTTTTGCGTTTGTCCGATTCCACCAACAACTCCACATCAGTAGCAGCTATTGGGGTGGCGGCACATGAGGCGGGTCATGCCCTGCAAGACCGCGACAACTATGCCTTTTTACGCTTACGCAGTGCGATAGTACCGATTACAAACATCGGCCAAACCGCTGCCTTTCCTATTTTACTGCTCGGTCTACTTTTTGGACCTGGCACGGGACAAACGCTGATCAATATTGGCTTGATCTTGTTTTCATTTACTTTCATTTTCCAGTTGGTCACCTTGCCGGTCGAGTTTAACGCCTCAAACCGCGCTCTGTCTATTTTAGAATCGCAGCAAATCTTAATGGGCGAAGAGCTGGAAGGCGCGCGTAAAGTCCTACGAGCGGCTGCTTTAACTTATGTCGCTGCAGCCATAGCCGCATTCTTAAACGTCTTCCGTTTAGTGCTTATATTTGGTGGCGGCAACCGGCGAAGATAAGCAGTGAATATACAAAACTCCTCTTTCCAATATTTTTGGAGAGAGGAGTTTTTTTCTTTAAAAGTCTTCAAAATCTCTAAAGTCGTCCGGATCTTTTCCGACTTCTTCATATTTATTAATCGGTTCTCTAGGCGGTTCAGAAGATGTTTGTGTATGTATGGCGTCTTCACGATTTAAATAATAACCGTTTGTCAGATTTTCATAGAAAACGACTCGGCTCATCTGCATATAAGGCGTGAGCCAAAGTCCCAACAATCCAAAAGTAAAGCCATTCAACAATAGCCAGCCGATAAAACTCAAATCGAGGGCAAACAAATCAGCTTTATAGCCATACATTCGCTTTTGGCTTTCCTTAATACAAGCACGCGCATCTGGTTGTTTACCTGTGCGGTCCACTGTATCTTTATAGATTAGCTCCGCCTGGGAATAGCCATACGCTTTAACAATTCCTGGAATCACAAAAAGTAAAGCCCACAGGAAGACAAACAAGTATTGCCATAATTTTATTTTGAGCAAACCCACAAAGTACTCCGACCGAAAGGGAGAGACAATCTCTTGAAGAGGATCCAATCGATATTTAGGCTGGCGCAACAGATTCATGAAAGCAAAGGTCATCCCAGTCACTAAAAAGTCACGGATAAGATCAAAAGTGATTCCGATCAGCGTGTTATCTGCAGCTTCTCGAAGAAAAAAGAAACTAAAGATAGCTGGAATCACGCCCAAGATAACCGCACCACCCCAGTAACCAGTTAGTTGCACTTTGGCTTCCCGTTTGATATCCCCTGATGTGTAGAGGTTAGATTTTGTTTTAAAATGCATATCCCTCAGCTCCCGTTTCTATCATCCAACCTACTCAATTCCAAATTCCTCGCGCACAACATCCGCAATACGTTCACAGTAAGCAATCACCGTTTCTTCGGTTGGCGCTTCTGTCATGACACGCAGCAGCGGTTCTGTCCCGCTTGCGCGAACCAATACGCGGCCGTCACCTGCCATTTCTTCTTCCACTTGGGCAATGACTGCTTGTACACGCGGATGATCCATGACCGCTTCCTTATCCGACACTCGGATATTAATTAATTTTTGCGGATAAACCGTGACATCCGAGGCCAATTCTGAAAGGGTTTTGCCCGTTTCTTTCATCACATGCATCAACTGAATCCCCGTTAGCAAACCGTCACCTGTTGTTGAATAATCTAAAAAGATTACATGGCCCGATTGTTCGCCGCCTAAGTTGTAACCGTTCTCGCGCATTTCTTCTACGACAAAACGGTCTCCTACTGCTGTTTTAACAGACTTAATGCCTTGCTCTTCAATCGCGTGGTAAAAGCCGATATTACTCATCACCGTTGAAACAATGGTTGAATTTTTCAATTTCCCTATATCGTTTAAATATTTTCCGCAGATGTAGAGAATTTTATCGCCGTCGACAATATGGCCTTTTTCATCCACCGCAATTAACCGGTCGCCATCACCATCAAAAGCTAAACCAATGTCGGCTTCTTTTTCAACAACTGTTTCTGCTAGTAATTCCGGATGCGTGCTTCCTACTCCTTCATTAATATTCAAACCATTAGGTGAGTCCCCAATAACATAAAAATCGGTCTCCAAGTCCGCAAACAAACTGTTTACGATGGGACTTGTTGCACCATGCGCAGCATCCAGGACAACACTGAGCCCAGATAAGTCGCCGGAAATGGTATTTTTTAAATATTGAATGTATTTTAAGACACTTTCTTTGTATTCTTCAGATGTACCGATCCCCTCAGCACTTGGTCTGGGTAGATTATCTTCCTCTGCATTACACAAAGCTTCTATTTCAGCTTCTTGTTCATCTGATAATTTAAAGCCATCCGCACCAAAGAACTTGATTCCATTATCCTCAGCCGGATTGTGCGAAGCAGAAATCATGATACCTGCCGTTGCATTTTGCTGTTTCGTTAAATAAGCCACTCCCGGCGTTGAAATGACGCCAAGACGTAAGACTTCGGTGCCCACAGACAACAGGCCTGCAATAAGCGCATATTCTAGCATGCGACCACTAATACGAGTATCGCGGCCAACCAGAACCCGTGGTTGGTTCTCTTCAATATGCTGCGCTAACACATACCCGCCAAAACGGCCTAACTTAAATGCAATTTCTGGTGTCAGTTCACTATTTGCTTGCCCTCTCACACCATCTGTACCAAATTTAATCATTCGTCTACTCCTTTTAAGTTCCATTTAATTTTCCATGAGACTATTTTGAATTTCTTCTGTTACTTCAATCACTACTTCAATTTCCTCTTTGTTCGTTTCTTCAATACCTTCGGGGATTTCATTAATTGGAATAGTGAGTACTTGGGATTCTGTAATTCCGTCTAAGTTTACTGTAATGGGGAAATTTTGCAAATCAGCAACCGCTTCGGGTGCTCCTCGTACAATAATCGTCTCGTTTTCTGCATTGCTTAAGGAGACTTCATAGGCATACCCCACCTCCCCGTCTGACCCTTCGCGCAGAACAATCGGCACTTCTTTTTTCGTACGCACAACCGGGGCATTGATTTCGACTTGACTCGGGTTGGCATTGATATTTAGCGGCTCGCCATTCTCATCTAACACAAGCACTTGCGCAGACATTAAAAGATCCTCTTTAATATCTGTTTCATCCGAAGCAATTTCAACAATCACTTGGTCAATTTGCGCCATAGTAGAATCGGCACCAGATAATTGGACAGTATTTGTCGATAAAGTCGGTTCTAGTAATTCATACCCATCGGCAATATCCAAATCTTCATCCACAACAACAGCCAGCTCATATTCAGCAACTTGTTTCTCTTCAACGGTTAAATTGACCACCGCCGGACTCACACTGGTTGCTATGCTGTTGGAAACGCCGTCCACCAAAAGGGGCACGGTATGCTCACCGCTCCCAAGTGCATTTAAATCTGGTGTGCGAATCGTAAAGCTTTGCGTGGCTATCGTCTGGAAAATAATCGCCTGCGGGCCTTCCAAACGCAAGGTAGCTGAATCCGGAATACCTGAGACAAAATAGCGATCGGTATCAATATTGACTTCAATCGGTAAATTGGTAATGATTTCCGTGCTCGTAATACTTGCACCATCTGTCGGTTCCGTTGATTGAAACCGTGACTGATTTTCTAAATTTACAAAAAAGAATAGCCCAACAGCTAACAGCAGTGAAAAGAGGCGGGTAAACCAAAGATTGTTAAAGTTAAATTTCATTCATCATTCACAGCCTTTCGAATGGAGTCGATTACCGTCGTGAAAAATTCCGAGACTCGATTCGGCGCTCCTTCTTCTTCAATAGGAACTAACTCTTCAACTAAATAGGCCCTTAGCTCATCCATTGTCATATCGGGGATTAAATTACTCCGATAAGCCACACTTACTGCCCCTGTTTCTTCTGAGACGACCAAGGTAATCGCATCCGTTTCTTCTGAAAGACCAATAGCTGCCCGATGTCTTGTCCCATATTTTTTAGGAATAGCGGCACTTTCGGATAAGGGCAAGTAGCTTGCAGCAGAAGCGATTTTTAAATTCCTTATAATCATTGCCCCATCATGCAAAGGAGTATTTGGAATAAAGGCATTGATAATGATTTCTCTTGAAATCTCTGCATCCAGGATCGTGCCCGTTTTGATATATTCTTGCAAAGGTGATTCTCTCTCTATTGAAATGAGTGCACCAATATGACGTTTTCCCATATATTGAATCGCATCGGTAATTTCATCAATCGCCGCTTCAACGGGATCCGCCTCTTTTCGTATAGAAAATAGGCTGCCTCGTCCGATGTGTTGTAATCCTCGCCGCAACTCCGGCTGGAAGATGACGATTAAGGCAATGGCTGACCATTGAATAATGAAATCCACAATATATTCCGTCGTGTGCAATTGGAAAAAGTTGCTCACGAATTTAATAAGGATAATCACCAAAATGCCCTTTAACAACTCAGTGGCTTTCGTTCCGCGTGCAATTCGGATCAAGTGATAGATAAAAAAAGTAACAATGAGGATATCAACAAGATTGATAACTGTTACCCAGCTCCAAAAATTGGACCATTCGATATTCTCTAACCAAGCAAACATATAGCACCACTCTCGAAAAATTTATACTATAAGTATAGCATATTGCGCCTGTATTTTAGAGCTGTTTTCATTAAAATCTTCGATAACAAGCAAAAAAGCAATGCATGATTGCTCATACATTGCTCATCTACTGGGCTGCTAGGATTCGAACCTAGGATGCACGGGATCAAAACCCGATGCCTTACCGCTTGGCTACAGCCCAATGGTAGTGGTGGGGGAAGGATTCGAACCTTCGAACTCGAAAGAGGACGGATTTACAGTCCGTTGCGTTTAGCCACTTCGCTACCCCACCTTCTTATTATATGACCCCTACGGGATTCGAACCCGTGATACCGCCGTGAAAGGGCGATGTCTTAACCACTTGACCAAGGGGCCTGTAATTTTTAACGCAAAATATATTCTACAATACGAATAGGTGGTTGTCAACCTTAAAAAGAAAAAAAACCAAAGATTTTAACATCTTTGGTCTTTTCTTCTCTCTACTATTGTTAGTCAACAGCGATATGACCGTACTTATCTGGCTTGCGCTCAAATAATTTCACGACATATGGGCAGGTTGGACGAATTTTTTTATTTTCGTTTTCCATCTCTTCAACCAAACGATCCACTAATTTCTCAGCAACTCCTTGGCCACGAAGCGAAGGATCAACGAATGTGTGATCAGCTTCTACAACGTTGTCTTCTGCCGGTTTATAGGTAATTTCTGCAATTTCTTCCCCTGCATCGTTTTCTTGGTAAAATCGGTTGTCACCTGTTAAAAATTCCATTCAAACACCTCACAATTATTCGTTTTCTATTCTGTTTATTATACACGAGGACCTACTTTGAAGCTATTTTTTGCTTTCGCTTTTCTTTGTCTTCTTGCGCACACAGCTGAGAGATCAGCGCCACTTTTTTGTTTTGATACGCTTTTTTACGGTCTTGAATTTCTTTTTTATAGGCTGCTTCTGCTGACAACGAAGGTCTCCCCCTTTGTGGTTTGGATGATTTTCTGCTTGCATTGTACCAAAAATAGCCGCATATGCAAACATCAACCATTACGTATAGTATAGCCAATATTTAATCTTTTTGAAAGGGATTACAACGCCTGTAATTCCATTTAATTTTCTAGATGCAAAGTCATCGCATTAATAGCTACGATTATCGTACTGAGAGACATCAATATGGCTCCAACTGCTGGTGACAAGGTGAAACCAATAGGTGCTAAAATTCCAGCAGCGAGTGGTATCGCCAGAAAGTTATAACCAGCACCCCACCAGAGATTTTGTTTCATTTTACTGGTTGTTTTATCTGATAATTCAAGGAATGATTTGATATCGACCGGATCAGATTGCGTTAAGATGATATCAGCTGAATCGAGTGCTACTTGCGTGCCGGCACCTACTGCGATTCCTACATCCGCTAAAGCCAAGGACGGGGCGTCATTGACACCGTCTCCGACCATAATGACTGTTTTGCCTTCGTTGGTCAACTCTTCAACAAGCGCGTATTTATCTTGAGGCGATTGGTTGGCTTTATAATCAACACCCAATTCCTCAGCAACTCCTTGAGCAGCTTGTTCATTGTCACCGGTGGCCATAATGGCTTGAATATTGTGTTCGTTTAAGGTTTGGATTAAATCCTTGCTTGATGGTTTCAATTCGTCGCCTAACATCACCGCTCCAATCGATTTATCTTCTTCGACTAAAATACTGAGCGTGGCGCCTTTTTCAACGTCCAACTCCAACTCTTTTCCGTATGCTTTTTGGCTGATGAGCTGATACTGTTTTCCATTGGCTTGGCCTTCAACCCCTGAACCAGAGAGTACTTCTACAGAATCAAATACCGTCGCCTCCACGCCCTGTTCCTTTGCGTAATGCACAATGGATTGGGCGATTGGATGACTTGAACCACTTTCAATGCCGGCCATTAAGGCAGTCACTTCATCTGCTGTATAATTTTTATCCAACACTTCAATATCTAGTACCTTAAATTCACCTGTGGTTAATGTTCCTGTTTTATCTAAAATCATGACATCCGCATTGTTCGCAGCTTCCAACGCTTGTCGATCTTTCACTAAAAGTCCCCGGCTCGCACCTAAACTGGTACTTCTTGCGACCACTAATGGAATAGCCAGCCCTAAAGCATGTGGACAAGCAATCACTAAAGTCGTTACAGTAAAAGTAACAGCGACCGGCAAGTCTTCCAAGAAGAGCCAGACCACAAAGGCGATAATCGCTGCTCCAAGCGCAATATAAAACAACCAGCCGGCCACTTTTTGCGCCATGTTTTCAGCGCGAGAAGGTTGGTTCTGGGCTTGACTAATTAACTCTTGGACTTGTGAGATAAAAGAGGCATCACCGGTTTCTTGAACTTCAACAAATAAAGCCCCTTCTCCGTTCGTTGAGCCACCGATTACTTCTTCTCCTTCTTTTTTCTCAACGGGTTTTGATTCACCTGTGAGCAGCGCTTCATTAATTCGCGACTCACCACGGACAATCACTCCATCGGCCGGAATATTTTCCCCAGCTTGTACGCGCACAATATCTCCTACGGTTAATTCAGCAACCGGACGCGATTCAATCGATTCATCTTCCAACACAACATGCGCTTCTTTTGGCACGAGTTCTGCCAAAGCTTGCTGCGCATCACCCGCATCACCAACAGCCTTCATCTCAATCCAATGCCCAAGCAGCATAATTAAAATTAAAGAGGCAAACTCAAAAAAGAAATCCATAATCTGCTCACCAGTGGTATAACGGGCAATGACCGCATACATACTATATAAATAGGACACACTGATTCCCAGTGAGACCAAGGCCATCATCCCCGGTGCTTGTTGTTTAAATTCATCTAAAGCCCCTTGGTAAAATGGTTTTCCTCCGTATACCAGTAAAATTGTTGCTAAAATAGCGACGAGCACATCCGAATAAGGAAAGGTGAATTGGAAAAACAATTCAATCCCCATCATCGGCGATAACACCATAATAATAATTCCTAAAGGGAGTGACTTTAAAAAGAGCTCCTTAAAATTCCCGTGGTGGTGATGGTGGTGTCCGCCCCCTCCGTGATCATGATGTTCGTGATGGTCATGCCCTTCATGAGAATGGTGCTCATGCATCTCTTCTTCCATTTGATGTTCATGGTGTCCATGCCGAACCGTTTCTTCATCCTGTTTGTGACTATGAGTGTGTTTCTCTTGCTGACTCATTGATTTAACCTCCTATTATTTTTTATGCACCCTTAGTCTACAACTGTAAACGTAATATGTCAAGTCTTAGACTCGGATCTTTGTTACACCTTCCTCTTTCAATCTTGATTGGATAAAAAAGCAACCAAACACGTTGAGGTTTTTGGTTGCTTTACACGTTCATTCGTTTTATTTTTGTATACTTCTCAGTTGCTAAAGAAAGCTTAACTCCCTCAATCAGTTAAACCCTTACCGTATATCCCCTGTCTGAATTGCCGCTTCTTTCACTGCCTTAGCGACTGCTGGCACAACGCGTTTATCCAGTGCATCGGGAATCAAATATTCTTCATGTAACTCCTCTTCTTTTACTAAATGAGCAATCGCATAGGAGGCTGCCCGTTTCATCTCTTCATTAATCTTTGTTGCTTTTGCTTCTAGCGCCCCTTTGAAAATACCTGGAAAAGCCGAAACGTTGTTAATTTGATTGGGAAAATCACTACGCCCTGTACCCATAATGTCCACACCTGCCGCTTTGGCAACATCCGGCATGATCTCTGGTACAGGATTGGCCATCGCAAACACCATCGGCTTTTCATTCATTAAATGAATATCGTCTGCCGTTAAAATATTTGGTGCGGAAACCCCAATAAGCATATCCGCTCCTGTCAGGGCATCCTGAAGTGTACCAGTTTTATTCTCTTTATTCACAAATTCAAGGACCCGTTCTTGTTCTTCGGACAGGCCTGGATAATCTTTATGGATGATGCCTTTTTTATCGACAAGTAGGATCTGCCCCGCCCCCAAGTTTGTTAAATGCTTAGTAATCGCAATTCCAGCTGCGCCGGCTCCATTGACCACTATTTTAAAATCTGAGAGCTCCTTGTCTTTTTTAAATTTCAACGCATTGAGAATAGCAGCGCCCACAACAATCGCTGTTCCATGCTGGTCGTCATGAAAGACAGGAATATCCAACTCTTCAATCAATCGCCGTTCAATTTCAAAACATTCCGGTGCTGCAATATCTTCTAAGTTTATTGCCCCAAAACTCCCAGCAATTTGTTTAATGGTCTCCACAACTTTATCCACATCGGTGGCTTCTATACTAATGGGGAAAGCATCGATATCTGCAAATTCTTTCAGCAGTACACACTTTCCTTCCATCACCGGCATGGCAGCTTGTGGTCCTATATTGCCAAGACCAAGGACGGCTGTTCCATTCGTAATTACGGCGACTAAATGATTTTTTCGCGTTAATTTATACGCTTCTTCAGGATCTTCGGCAATTTTCATACAGGCATCCGCTACACCTGGTGTATAAGCAAGCGCCAGGTCTTCTCGACTGGTAATTGGCGTGCGGCTGACGACTTCTATTTTCCCTTGCCACTCATAATGTTTTTGTAGTGCTTTTGAATCTTGTGTCATGCCTACCCCTCCTGTTCAAATGGAAAGACAAAATCCGTTAAGTTCATTGCGTCTCGTAAATTAATTAAATCTTTTTGCACCGATTTGTTGATAGGCAAGCCCGTTCTTTCTCGTTCAATCTTAGCTTCATATTCTTTCTCCCCGGCCGTATAAATCCGCTTGGCACCGGGTGCTTTTTTAGCCGCTCGCAATTCCCGGACAATATTTCCCGCCGTTTCTTCAAAAGCTTCTCTACCCATAAAGGCTTCGGTGTCAATGGCAAGAAAGAAATGACCCAAATGATACTTTTTAGTAGCTTTACCTTCTTCATCCAAACCTGAAAGCATACTCAAATAGTTGCCTTGTTGGAGTGCAGCGGACATTATTTCGACGATTGTTGCGAAATTATAGCCCTTATAGCCCCCTAGATCTTCACCGATTCCTCCTAAAGGCGCTAAGGCCGCTTCCCCCGTTACAAGAGACGGCAAAATTTTACTTGGGTCCGTCATCGCCTGCCCGTCTGACCCGATAACCGTTCCTTCGGGTGCTTTTTTGCCTTCACGATCCCACAATTCAATATACCCTCTTTGAACAATCGACGTAGCCGCATCAAAAGAAAAAGGAAATGCTTCATCCGTTGGCATGGCCCAGGAAAAAGGATTCGTCCCCAATTTAGGCTCGACACTAAAGGTTGGTGCAATCGAAGGCCGTGCGTTAGTACCCGAAGCGCCGATACAGCCAGCTGCTGCGGCCATATCGGTATAGTAGCCAGAAATTCCATAATGGGTAGAATTCCGAACGGCGACCATCCCCGTGCCGTACTCCTTCGCTTTATCAATGGCCATTTGCATCGCATGATAAGAAACCACTTGGCCCATGCCATCCGCCCCATCTAAAACAGCAGTCGTTGGTGTTTCTCGAACGACTTCCCAATCGGTCGTTGGCGATTGAATGCCGGCTTCGATGCGATCAATGTAGATGGGTTTAAGGCGGTTGACGCCATGACTGTCGATGCCTTTTTTATCGGCATCTGTAATCAGAGCGGTACAGATTTCTGCATCTGCTTGTGGTACCCCTGCCGCCATAAAGACCGCGTTGACAAATGCATTATGTGTCTCCCAATCTAAAAATTCTACCATGTTGTTGCCTCCTTTTCCGTTATAAAAACGTTTTCAATTACTTGCTCATAGCGTAACAAACTGAAGGCTTCGAGTCAATTTTCTTTTGTAAAAATTTAAAACACTTATTATCTGACACTTACTTTTAGTATTGAAATTCTAATTGCGTTATTTCTTTTTATGTGCGTTTTCGACAAGTGATTTTATAAGTTCTCATTAAAGCGTGAACTGAATTTAAAAAAACTTGTTAAACTTATTGTCTACAGGCTAAAATGCCGGTATGATTTATAAAAGTAACAAAGGGTGTGACACAAAAATCAGCCTACGTGCTTTCTTTATTTTCTAAAAAGACTATATTTAAAGTAGCTTATTAAGTAAGGAAGTGGTGCAAATGACTTTTGGAGAGCGATTAGCAAAAGCAAGAAAAGAAAAAGAATTTACTCAAGAAGAACTGGCTGAGAGATTAAATCTTTCTAGACAAACGATTTTACGGTGGGAGAAAAATCAGGTGTTTCCAGATATCTCTAACTTAAAAGCGGCCGCACAAATTTTGGATGTTTCCTTTGATTATTTGTTAAAAGAAAACAACAGTGAGAAACCAACAACGAAAGCCTCTAATTTATTAAATATTTTAATCGATAAACAGGTGCAACTCGCCTTTTTCGAAGAGTATATTGAAAACTATTTATCGGTGCATCATAAAAATTGTCTCGTCCTCGATATCGAAGACGATATGGTGCAAGTGCAATTTGAAGAAAAGAACGAGTTGCAGATGCAAGTGCTGCCTCTCTCTACTATTCAGGCCTTTACATTTGTTGAAGAAGGAGGGAGTTAAAGATGGAAACACTCAATTTTTTTATCATCCTACTGATTTTTTTCTATGCGCTCGATACAAATTCTAAAGTAAAAATACTGCATCGGAAAATATACCATGAAGATAAAGAGGAAAAACAAAAAATTTTTAAGATTCTCAATCAAAACATTGGAGAAACCATCCAAATTAAAATCAAAGAGAGTTATGAAGAATATGGCCAGATTCAGACCTCACCCTTTGATACCCTAGCGCATAATGAAGTCAAAATTCTCGATCTAAATAAAGATTGGGTGTATCTTGAAGTTTACGGAAAGCAAGTGGTTAAAAAAATCATCCGGATAGAAAGTATCGCATCCGTTAATGTCGGGTAGATGCTGTCATGTAAGGAACAACTTAATCCTACCCAAAACAAAAACTCGTAATGAACCAAACAAAATTTTGATTGGTTCATTGCGAGTTTTAAATTTTGGGTTAATTCTTTTATAACCTCTTTTTGTTTACCTTTTTGCAGAAATACGGGTAATGGCTCTTTTTAACGCCGCTTCCGTTTCCTGCAGTTCTTTTGTTGATAACTCTTGTTGTAGCCGAGCTTCTGCTCGTTCTTTCGCTCGTTGTGCACGTGCTTCATCAATCTCATCCGCATACTCAAAGGTACGGACAAATAAATGCGCTTGATTGTCTTTAAAATTGAAAATACCTTCTGAAACAACGACGATTTCTCGCTCGTTCTCTCGAATCAATAACACTTCTCCAATTTCAATCGGCACGACTGTTTGCATGTGATTGGATAAAATCGTACGAATTCCATCACTTGTCGGCAAAGAGATACGAGCTAACTCTTCTTTTTGTTTTTTTCCATCAATTGTAATCATTGTCAACTCAAACATAGTATCCCTCCGCTATTCTTCGGAAGCTGCAATTACATCATCTATCGTTGCTTTGAACAAGAAATGACTTTCAGATATATGGTCAACTTCCCCATCTAAGATGGCTTTGAAACTACGGATGGTATCTTCCACTTCTACAAACACACCTGGTCTTCCAGTGAAACTCTCACCAACGAAGAAGGGTTGCGATAAGAAGTTTCGGATTTTACGTGCTCGGTTAGCCGTTAAACGGTCTTCTTCACTTAACTCTTCCATACCTAAAATGGCAATAATATCTTGCAATTCATCATAACGCTGTAAAATCGCCTGGACACCTTGAGCCACTTGTACGTGCTCTTCTCCTACATACTCAGCTGCTAGCAACCCACTGTTTGATTCTAGTGGGTCAACGGCTGGATAAATTCCAAGCGCTGCAATGTCACGACTTAAAACCGTACGTGCATCCAAGTGAGCGAAAGCAATCGCTGCAGCCGGGTCTGTTAAGTCATCGGCTGGGACATAAATGGCTTGAATCGATGTAATGGCTCCATCATTTGTGGAAGTAATCCGCTCCTGCAAATCACCCATCTCATTTGATAATGTCGGCTGATAACCAACCGCTGACGGCATACGCCCAAGTAAAGCCGAAACTTCAGAACCCGCTTGGATATAACGGAAAATATTATCAATAAATAATAAGACGTTTCGTTTTTGGACATCACGGAAATATTCCGCCATCGTCAAACCAGACAAGGCCACGCGCATACGTGCTCCAGGAGGTTCGTTCATCTGTCCATAAATTAAAACGGTCTGGTCTAAAACACCTGAATCTTTCATTTCATAGTACATATCGTTACCTTCACGAGTACGTTCTCCTACTCCGGCAATAACGGATACGTCTTCACTTTCTCGGCCCGTATTATGAATCAATTCTTGCATAAGTACTGTTTTACCAACACCCGCACCACCGAACAGACCCACTTTTCCTCCTCGAGGATATGGGCATAGTAAGTCAATGACTTTTACCCCTGTTTGAAGGATTGCTGTACTCGTTTTTAATTCATCATACTCTGGTGCCTCCCGATGAATCGGCATTTCAACTTCCGCTGCAGGTGGCTCTTTTTCATCAATTGGCTCACCCAACACGTTAAACATACGTCCCAAAGTAACATCGCCGACCGGTACTTCGATAGGTGATCCTGTATCCAAGACTTCCATCCCGCGTACTAATCCATCCGTCGACTGCATAGAAATACAACGAACCACATCGTGACCGATGTGTTGTGCAACTTCTAAAACGACTTCCGGCTCACTTTGAACGATTAATTTATTGTTTAAGTTTGGAAGTTCTTCTTTTTTAAATTTCACTTCCACCACGGAACTAATAATCTCATTAATTGTTCCTTTATTCATATAGTTACTCCACCCCCGCAGATAATTCTAAAATTTCCTGAGTAATTTCTTCTTGACGCAATTGGTTGTAACGATTGCGCAATTCTTCACGCATCTCATTGGCGTTATCTGTAGCTGATTGCATTGCAATTCGACGAACCATATTTTCAGAAAACTTTGATTGATAGTACGCTTCATACAAGGTCACGTACAAGTAAAACTCTTGATAGCGTCTATTGGCTGTTGCATAATCCGGTTCATAGACAATTAAGTCTGTATAGACTAATTGGCGATTGAGTTCACGCCATTCAATTTCTACATCGTTACCGCTCATTCTTGGAATAGCAATTTGAATGCGGTAATAATCCATTAAATGTATAATCTCATCAAAAAAGTCCTCCATATATAACTGGTCGCTGGATCGCAGCTCGTTGAGAATTTCAATACCTTCTAATTTTTGCAGGCGGTCATACCCTTGCTTGCCAATCCAAAAGATATGTTCAGTATCCAGCTCTTGAACCGCTTTTTGTAAGGTTCGGTTATACAAAGAAGCTAAACCGAGATCGGAAGAAATAATCACGGCTAAAATCGGTAAGTCTTTCGATGTGACAAAGGTTTCCGTGTCAATCTCATCAAATTCTTGACTGATTTCTTTCAGCTCTTGCATTTTCTTTTGAAATTTTTGGAGTTTACTCATCGCCACAAGGTTCATGGCATTTGTAATCTTTGACACCTGATTCACTGTGCCTAAGCGCAGTTGAATGGTTTTAATATTCTCAGCCATTTTGCATCACCATGAAATCATCATAGATAACTTCCAAAGCGGCTTCAATTTTCTCCTTTAAGTCATCCGTTAACACATAATCTTCAGCAATTTCTGCCAAGAGATCGGCGTGTTTTTCTTTAAATGTTTCGTGAACGAAGCTTTCAAAGGCTCGGACTTGCTCAACTTCAAC
>JBHWQC010000015.1:0-7058 GCA_043425375.1 Atopostipes sp. | reverse complement strand
CTTCTGTGGCGAATTTGATGCATTTCACATTGTACTGTGCGACCACTTGCTAAGCGCAAATAAATTTTATCATCCGCATAGCCTAACACCAAGCAATGCATGTCACGATAAAATCGCCCATTTTGTAAAATATCCGCTTGCATGATGATCGGATCTTTATTGATATAAGCCAATTGCAAGACTTCAGAAATTGCCTCTTCTGTCATTTTTTCTTTCGGAACAGGATCCTTTTCCATCTCTGCCATATTCATTTCTCTAATTGCATCCGCTTGTTGGGACAAAATTAGTCCCTGCCATTTCATAATTCCTCGATCTTTATAGCCCAGTTGATCCGGTGTCATTTTAATATACGTAACCTCTTCTTCCATACAATCACTCCTCTTTTTCTTAATTATAAGAACATACGTTCCGTTAATCAAGTTATTTCTCCTAGTGATTGAAATTACGTGGAAGATAAACGTTCTAACTTCCAGCTAAATAAATTACGTAGACGATAGGCGTTCTAACTTCCAGCTAAATAAATTACGTGGACGATAGGCGTTCTAACTTCCAGCTAAATAAATTACGTAGACGATAGGCGTTCTAACTTCCAGCTAAATAAATTATGTGGACGATAGGCGTTCTAACTTCCAGCTAAATAAATTATGTGGACGATAGACGCCCTAACCCGTTTATAAATAAATTACGTACGAGTTAGACGGCCCAACTCGTTTATAAAATTTTTACGTACGAGATAGACGGCCCAACTCGTTTATAAAATATTTACGTACGAGTTAGCCGTTCTCATTCTTATTCCAAACAAAAACACGGCCTCTGACCCGTCAATTGTGCGAAAAAAAGAATGTTATGCTAATTTATGTATAGAGAGAAATCAGATTTAAAATTTTAGGAGGAAATAAAGATGGCAAAGAAAAAACCAAATATCGTTTTGATGTTCGCAGATGACTTAGGCTACGGTGACGTCTCAAGTTTTAACCCGAATTCAAAAATAAATACAAAAAATATCTACCGACTAGCAGAAGAGGGGATGCGTTTTAAAGATTCGCATGCGACATCCGCATTGTGTACACCTTCGCGCTACGGTTTACTAACAGGTCGCTACAATTGGCGTTCGCGTCTGAAAAGTTTTGTAGTACGAGGCGATTCGGAAACCCTTATTGAAAAAGACCGTAAAACACTCGCCCATTTACTCCAAGAAAATGGCTACCGCACGCGGCTGTTGGAAAATGGCATTTAGGAATGGATTGGGAATTGCTTGACGAACCCAATTACGAACATTTCTCACTGGATCCAGATGATCCCGATTATCAAAAAATCGATCTTCAATACGGACGTGATGGCAATTTCGATATCCGCCTCCAACAACCAAAAATCGAAGGCTTGGATATTGACTATACAAAACCGATTAAATACGGTCCAAATGACTACGGCTTTGACTATTTCTTTGGAACTTCAGCTTCTATTGACCAGCCGCCTTATGTGTATATTGAAAACAACCGTTTCACGGCTGAACCAACGATTTTTTACGGCTTACCGGATGTTGCTCGCGACAATCCATCTCAACAACAAGCATGGCAAATGGGGCCTGCCGATCCAGAATTTAAAGTTGAAAATGTGATGCCGGATATGCAGGAAAAAGTGTTAGATTTACTTGATGATTTTGGCGACCGCGATGAACCATTCTTCTTATACTACCCGACGCATTTAGTCCACGGGCCACTTGTGCCAGCGGATGAGTTTGAAGGTTTATCGGGACTTGGTTTATATGGCGACTTTGTTTTACAACTCGACGCTTATGTGGGACAAGTCATTGATAAATTGAAAGAAAAAGGCGTATTCGAAGACACAATTTTCATTTTCACAAGTGACAATGGCGCTTCAGCAGTCGCAGGCTTTGACGAGTTAAAAGAACAAGGCCATAATCCAAGCCACATTTTCCGAGGGTTAAAAGCGGATGCGTGGGAAGGTGGACACCGCGAACCGACAATCGTTTCGTATCCACGAATGATCGAGCCAGGCACAACGTCCAACCACATGGTCAGCCACTCCGATTATTACCGCACAATCGCAGACATTTTAGATGTCGAACTTCCGGATGATACCGCCGAAGACTCCGTTTCACTCGTGTCACTCTGGCAAGGTTACGACAAAGCGCTCCGTGAAGATATCGTTCATTCAACCGGAAACGGTGGTCTTGCCATTCGCCGGGGACAATGGAAGTTGATTCTCGTCGAAAATGGGGGCGGTTTTGCGGCTCTAGGCAATACGAACTTTGAACCGCAAGAGTTGTATGATATTCAAGCGGATATTAGCGAAGAAGAGAATGTCATTGATGAACACCCAGAAGTCGTGGAAGAATTAACTGGAATTCTTGAAGAGTATGTGAAAAAAGGCCGCTCAACCGAAGGCGCACCACAAGAAAATGAGCGCAACAACCCTTATGGTGACTGGGAGCAACTCGAATGGATGATCGACTATGAAGACTATATTGAGCAATTCAAGAAAGACGGCGAAGAAGCACCCGCAAAAAAAGAAGACAAAAAAGCGGAAGAAGAACAAGAAAAGAAAATGAATAAAGAACAACAACAACTCGAAGAAAAGAAGGCCGAATAAGATGGCAATTGAAACGGAACGCATGATTTTAATCAAAGGGGGCACCTATAAAATGGGAACCGACTCAAAAGAAGGCTTTGCGGAAGACTTTGAAGGACCGGCGACGGAAGTTACGGTAGGGGATTTTTATATGAACCCCTTCACCGTCACCAATCAGGACTTTTACAAGTTCTATCAAGAAACGGGCTATATTACTGAAGCTGAACGAGTCGGTTCGTCCTTTGTTTTTCATCTTTTGTTGGACGAAGAAAATAAAAACCCTACCTGGGCAGTTCCAGGAACAGAATGGTGGTTTGACGTGCCTGAAGCCAGCTGGCGAAAGCCGGAAGGCGCCAATTCTTCGATCAAAAATCGGATGGACCATCCCGTCGTGCACGTCTCCCGAAACGATGCGCTTGCTTATTGCCACTGGGCGGGCACCCGTCTGCCAACTGAAGCCGAGTGGGAATATGCCGCACGCGGTGGTTTAGAAAACAAACAATTCCCTTGGGGCGACAACCTTCGGGAAATGGGCGAGCACCATGCAAATATCTGGCAAGGCGAATTTCCAACAAAGAATACGAAAGAAGATGGGTATTTAGGAACAGCGCCTGTAAAAACATATGAGCCCAATGGATACGGGCTTTACCAAATGTCAGGCAACGTATGGGAATGGTGTTTGAATCCAGGGAAAATTCCGCTAACAGAATTTCAAGAAAAAAATTGGCGTGACTTTTATGAAGCCCATCATCACTTTACAAATGATTTATATGCCTTAAGAGGTGGCTCTTTCTTATGTCACTGTTCATATTGCCAACGCTATCGAGTGGCAGGCAGAAATTCCAATACCGCGGAATCGTCGACGAGTAATACCGGCTTTCGCGTGGTACGGGATGTAAAGATTTAAAAGAGGAAGTGAATGGATGAGTGAGATAGAAGACAAACTAAAAAAAGAAAAAAGCAGTGATGAGCTCGCGCGTGATCGAACCGACCTAGCTGAATTACGTAGCGATTTAGCCCGAAATCGTACCCTTCAAGCGGCTGAGAGAACTTATGCCGCTTGGGTTCGTACGGGTTTTACCATTGCAGGGGCGGGCTGGACATTCGCTCAAGCCTTACAAACTTATGCGACCAATGAGCTCGCATTAATAATCGGTGGTATCTTAATCATTCTTGGCTTATTATGTTTTGTGTATGCTTGGTTTGGTTTTAAGAGTGTCTTTGACTATTTGAGAAAAAATATGGATGAACAAGATGCAAGCGAATATCCATTCACGATGAACTTAACGACAGTGACAATTATTTCTGTGGTGTTATTTATTGTTTTCGTGATTGGCTTTTGGACGTTGTTGTTTTAAGAGAATATAGCGAGAGGAGAATTGGATGGACAGTGTATTGAACGGATTGGGTTGGATTGGGAATGCGACGTTACCCATTTTTGTTTTTCTTACCATGTTTAACGTCGGAATTACGCGTAAGTTAGATGATTTTTTACAATATACCTCAGAATGGCGGTTTTTCTTAAGGATGTTGGTAGTGAATTTTGTGGTATCACCTCTTTTAATGTGGGGCCTATTACAATTATTTTCTCTACCCCTTTCTTTAGAAATTGGTTTAACTATCTTTAGTATGGCCGCAGGAGCACCTTTTGTAATTAAACTAACCCAATTTTTCGAACACGATATTGCCTTAGGCGCTACGTTATTAGTGGTGTTAGTTTTAGGGACAAGTGTGGTGGTTCCCATTGTTTTGCCGATGGTTTTATCCGGCATTGAAATTAACGGAATTCAAATCTTTCTGACATTAGTCCGTCAATTGATTTTGCCTATTGTTTTAGGGCTTATTTTGAATCGATTCTTCTCTAATTTTATCGAAACAATTCAGCCTTGGGTCGGAAAATTAAGCAACATTACTTTATGGGTCGTTGTTGTGGGTATATTGGTGGGAGAGTTGGACGGATTAATTGAGCTTATGGGTGAAGGGGCTATTTTAGCTAGTGTGATTTATATTTTAGTCATTACTGGTTTAGGTTTTTTCCTAGCAGGGAAAAACGATAAAGATCATCAACAAGATTTAGGTGCGTTAGGATCTGGCCAAAGAAACACTGCCGCTTGTATGATTATTGCGGCTCAAAATTTCAGCCATTTACCAGAAGTCCTATTAATTATTACAGTTGCCAACACACTAGGTATTCTTATGCTTGTGGGTATCGCCAAATACTTGAGTCAAGATAATGAAATGATTGTCGAAAATAGTGAAAAATGAAGAAAAAGGTAGGGAAAGATGATGGAAAATAAAAGAGAAACGCTGAGTAAGCGGACGCGAACAGACCAACCGCCGCTCCATTCCGATAATCCGGATGGAATTAATGTGGCGGATGCCGCGCTAAAGGGTGTCGGCATGCGCGACGTGTATGAAGCCGAAGCAATTCAAGAGTCGCAACCTGAATCGGAACAAAAAAAGACTGGCTTTATGGCCGATGTAGTTACTAGTATGGTAAATGCGGTATCTAATGTACCCGATGGTCTAGCAACGGCTTTAATGGTTGGTGTCAATCCGATTCATGGTTTGTACTCAACAATTTTAGGCCCGACAATCGGGAGTTTAATTTCGAGTTCGCAAATTATGTTAGTCGCTACAACAGTAGCTGCCTCCGTTTTTGCGGGCCAAGCGATTTCGGGTTTACCCGAAGACCAACGCTTGACAGGGCTGTTTACGTTTACAGTCCTTGCGGGAATTTTCTTAATGCTTTTTGGTTTTTTAAAATTTGGACGTTTAAGTAAATTCATTTCTTATCCTGTCATGCGTGGTTTCATGTATGGGGTCGGTGTACTCCTTATTTTAGGCCAATTTAACGGACTCGTTGGTTATTCGCCAACCGCTTCCAATAGTGTGTTAGCCTTTATTGAAACCTGGAGAAATATTGGCCAATGGGATTGGTGGGCAGTACTTGTAGCGGTGATTACTTTAGGTAGTATGTTGCTTCTTCAAAGAACACCTGCTAAGTTATTCGCATCCGCACTTGCATTAGTTCTAGGCACACTCGTCACATATTTTGGTGGTCTAGGTTCCGTTCAAATTGTGCAAGATATTAGTCGAATTCCAAGAGGCTTACCCGAATTTTCACTGCCTAATTTAGAAATATTATCCTTAGAATTAATTGCCTATGCAGTGGCCTTAGCGGCTGTTATCGCAGTTCAAGGAGTGGGTGTAAGTCAAATGGCTGAAAATCCAGACGGCACACCGGTTGATCCTTCAAGAGATATGGTCGCGCAAGGAGCGGCGAATATCGGAGCCGGTTTGTTTTCAGGAATTCCAGTCGGCGGTTCAATTGGTTCGACCGCTTTAAATATGACCTTAGGCGCTCAATCACGTTGGGCGGGTATTTTAGCCGGTGTTTGGATGTTAGCCATTGTTTTAATTTTTCCTGGCGTTGTCGAACAAGTACCGATGCCTGCACTGACTTCTTTAATTATGATCGCTGGTTTTGGCGCGGTCAATGTCAAAGATTCGCTTTCCATATTACGAAGTGGTTGGTCGGCGGTCTTAGGTTTTTCAGTAACTCTGCTTTCCGTCCTCATCTTTTCTATTCCCGTGGCAGTAGCGGTGGGAGTGGTACTTTCCATCGTGTATTCGTTCAGTTATGCGGCGAGCGATATCGCGCTAACCATGCAAGAACGAGATGGCGACCGGATTGTTGAAAGAGAAGTTCCAGAAACCTTACCAAGCAATAAAATAACAACTCTTGCGGTAGAAGGTAGTTTATTTTTCGCTGGTGCGCAAACCTTGAAAGAAAAATTACCACGCGTAGGGGACGCAGAAAATCCAGTTGTGCTCTTACGTCTGCGGAATCAACCACAAATGGGTGCGACATTAATGGATATTTTAGATGACTATGCGGAAAGACTAGAAGCGGCAGGTGGTAAGTTGTACTTAAGTGGATTAGATCAAGACCAACTGCGCTATTTGCGAGGTGGCGGTAAGCTCGAAGAGCAAATTGAAGCCGAGTTTTTCGAAGAAACTGACATCCTGGGTGAATCCACGGAAAAAGCCGTTGCCCATGCGAACGAATGGCTCAAGTCACGCACCCATCGAATGACCGAGTAGCCCAAGTTCCTCCTTCGGAAAATGAAAATCTTGAGTGATAGAAGAATAGGAAATAAATTGAAAACATTCTAGCTCACTTATAAATTTAATACGTGTGAGTTAGACGCTCCAACTCACTTATAAATTTGATTATGTGGGCGATAAACCCGGTCTAGTAGTTAAACAAGATAGGAATAGACTTGAAAATATGCTATAATCATAGGCCAGAGATATTGAAAGTAAAGGATGAATGCCAATGGCCGCTCAAAGATTAGACCAGCATATTACAGTCATCGATTTTGAAACAACCGGCTTTAGTGCCGAACACCATGAGATTATTCAAATCGGTGCCGTTAAATACCGAGACGGAGAAGAAGTGG
>JBHWQC010000014.1:0-4052 GCA_043425375.1 Atopostipes sp. | reverse complement strand
TCATTTGTTGCTGAGTTATTAAAGAATGGTCAAGTAAAATATAAGACGGAAAATAAAACTAAAATGTCATCAATGAATGCTTGGTTAAAAGAAGTCTACGGTTGGCCTTCTATATCTACTTATGACTATGCGGTACAAGCTAGTTCTGAGAAAACGTTAAATGAATTAAGAGAAGAGCTATACTTACAGCAGAAAAGTGATGAATTTGAAAAAGGTAAACCTATTAAAACGATTAAAGATCTTCTAGCACATGAAATTGTTCACGCTGGTGATATATTAGTTGCTAAAAATGAAGAAAACTATAAAGCGGAATTACTAAGTAATGGAGAAGTTAAATATTACTCAGATAATAAAGAGGTTGTGTCTTCAATTAATGCCTGGCTAAAAGAAGTCTATGGTTGGACGTCAGTCTCAACTTACGAGTATGCCGTTCATCAAGAATCTGGAGAGACTCTTGATAAGCTCAGAAAGAATCCACAATAAAACAAAAATCCGTTGACCACTTATGATTACTTGGTCAACGGATTTTTTGTTTAATTATTCATAAAGAAAATAAGCGGCATTCCCATCTTCATCATGTAATTCGATTCGTTCGTATTCTTCATAGTAATCGACAGCATTTGCTGAGCTGCTAAAGATGACATTTCCAGTTGGTTCAAATGGAGCCATCGTCCAGTTTTGACTGACTTCAAGGTCTAGAGGACCCTCATGATTAATCACATAATCAATAATAATTTGACGATTTTCTGTCGTTGTCTCTAAAGCGATCATCCTCATCTCTCCAATGGATATTTTACCTTCACTAATATAAGTGTATTCGCCATCTCTCCCGGCACGGAATGAAGCCTCTGCTGAAAGGATCGGGAGGTCTTCTTCAAGTTCACCGTCTGCTTTTAATTGCTTTGTATAGTCTAATTGAGTTTCATTTACTAGCTGTACAACTTCGTTCGGTTCAACTCTTGCGAAGTAAGTATGGTTGGTTTCTTCATACACATCTTGGGCGATTGCTTCAATCGCTTCGTGTAATTCAACCTCTTCTGTACTGCGAATTTCAAATAAATGGAAAGTCTAAAAAATAAAAAGCTCTCGATAAATTTTTATTCACTTATTGTAGCAGATATGCTACAATTTACTAAAGAAGCATAGAAGAGGTGTAAATTGTTATGGTTAAACCTGAGTTTGATTGGGGAGATGAGTTTGAAGAGTATCTGAATTCACTGAGTATCAAAGAAGAAGCAAAGTTTCGAGCGTTAATTGATCGAGTAGAAAAGACAGATTTAAGAGACTCGATTCGAAAAGAAAGAGTTAAAAAATTAGAAGATAATCTTTATGAACTTCGAGCACGTACAGATGAGCATTGGCTGAGGGGTTGCTATTTCCAGATCAAAGGCACACGCTATTATATTACACATGGGTTTAACAAAAAAACGAACAAGACACCGAATAGAGAGATACAAAAAGCTAAAAATATTAGAAAGCAATTTCTTTCGCAATTCGAGGAGGAATAAAAAAATGAGTAGAAACAGTAAAGAAATTAAAAAGCGGATGGCAGAAAGCGAAGCCTTTAGAAAAGCCTATGAAGAAGAAGAATTAAAGCTTGATATTGCGGATTTACTTTTTGAATTACGAGAAGAAACTGGGCTGAATCAAACGGCATTTGCGAACAAAGTCAATAAATCTCGCTCAACAATTGCACGAATTGAAAGTTCTCGAATGGAGCCCTCGTTGTCAACGATTGAAGATATCGCTGGAGCACTTGGAAAAAAAGTGGAATTAAAAATTGTTGACAAAGAGTTAAAAGTATAAAAGATAAGGCTATCTATGCATTTTCGAGTTAACAAATGTGACTTATACTGAGGAATATAAAAAAGATGCCGACTAACCAGTAGCACGAAATATCATTTTTCAGCGGGCTATCGTGGCTTAAATAACGTCAATTCTATTCAAGAGTTGAACTTAAGCCAAGTAAAGAGCCAAGGCTATGACTTGTGCGGATGGAAGAAGTAAGTTTACAGTTGAATAGCTCCAAATAAGAACTGCTTCTCACAATTGAAGCAGTTCTTATTTTATATAATCAGTTTAATTTTACTTGTCCGTCAAATATTAAAAATTTGACGGTCAACTAAAATTTGTCCGTCAAAAAATTGAGATTGTGACGGATAAATAAAAAATGACCGTCAAAATAAGCCACTTGTGACGGACAAATTCGAATAAACTCTAATGAATGCAAACTTGGTTCTCAAGCAGATCGTCCGCAACTCTAACAGTGCCGTATGGTCTGTTTTTTGTTTGGAAACATACCGGTCCTCTTTAGCCTGCACTCTATTACAAAACAATGGCACAAAGTGGAATTGTTTGCCCGATTGAAAAAAGTTATTTACATCTGGAAACGAGTGGTTTATGATGTAGACAGAACAAAAAGAACGCATGTTCGCATTAGTGAAAGGAGGGATTTTATGGAGCGGTTTGAAATTGACTACGCACTGATGAAACGATGCATCAAGAACAAAAAATTAACCTATATCGAGTTAGAGGAAAAGAGCGGGATTAGCCGCAAGACAATCGGCAACGTATTAAACGGTAGACATGCCCCGAGTTTTGAAGTTGCCAATCAGCTGGTTGAAACGTTAGAGCTGACGGACGAGGAAGCACTGCGTATCTTCTTACCGGCCAGTTTACGGCTAAGAGAGAGGATAGAGTAAAGACGTACATCAATAAATGTAAGCGCAACCTTTTGCGTTTCAAAAGAAATTTATAAAAATACATTTAAAGAGGATGAACCTATGGATTTAGAATCAATTAACGTCAGTAAACTACTGATCAAATACAAGCCGCTCATTTATAAAACACTCCATCGCCTGCGTATCCACCCGCACCATATGCACTATGACGATTTTTTCCAAGAGCTCCAAATCAAGTTAGTCTCGATTTATAAAAACTTTGACGGCGATCCGCTGAGCGTGGAGGAAGATAGCTACAAATTCACGGCTTATGCGGGCAATGGCCTATATTGGCGAGGGATTGATTTGTTTAAAAACAAAAACTTTAATTCGCTGTCCATTACCGAAGGGGAGGTTTTGGAGCGGATGGTGGATGCGTCGGCAGACTCCCAAAATGCGCTGGAAAGCAATGTGTTTCTGCGTGATTTTATACGACAAGTTCAGTCGCGTTTGACGGATTCGGAATTTTTGTTGTTCAACTACTTGGCCGAAGGGGAGTATACGACCACGCAAATTGCGGAGTTGATGCAGGTGAGCCGCGGGACGATTTATGCGCGCAGAAATAATATTCAAATGAAAATTCAAGACATTAAACATTATTTACATACAGATTGAACATTTCACTCGGCTGACTCGTTCTTAAAGGTGTAATAGCTATTACAAGAAAAACGAGGAGGCAACAAGATGAAAACATTCAGTCAAGCCAGTGTGCAATATACAACGGTGGATCCGGAAACGGAAGAGCTTTACCGCGTGACCTTTGGTGATGTAGTCGAGGATGCGGACCCGGCTGTTTTGCAAAATATCGGGGCAGCCCTAGGTGAAATTGTCGATGGGGAACTGACCGGGACAAAGTTGACGCAAACATATGAGATTGCTTAAGGAGGCGCGTTAAATGACTACACAATTAGAGTTGAATTTTATGAATGCACAAGGCCGCAATAAAAAGGTAACGATTCGAAAACCAGTGAGCGGTTTGACCGTAGCGGAAGTGTTACCCGTGATGGAGACGATTGTCGCGAGTGATGTGTTTGAAAGAGAGGGGCAAGATTTGTTTGTGACACCGCAAAATGCCCGCTACATCCGCACCGAAGTGGAAGACATTTACGAAGCGTAAGTTGATTTGTAAGAAGTGGGGCTCTCGCTGACTGGCGGGAGCTTTTTTCACAGAAAGGGGTTTTGACAGATGAGCATTTTAGAAATAGGCGGGCTGGCCAGCGCCTTGGTTGCCGTAATCACATTGACGGGTAAAATTGTCAATCTCATTACGACGATTCAATCCCTGATCAGCCGCCTCGAACAGCTCCAAAAAGACATGGGCACCGCCAAAGA
>JBHWQC010000013.1:0-3206 GCA_043425375.1 Atopostipes sp. | reverse complement strand
GTAGTGCCACAATAAATTGATCCTTCTACCAAATCCATATCCACCTCAATACCTAAATCATTGATTTTCTGATCTTGTTGATAGTAGTTCCATTCTTCACTGGAGACAGGAAATTTAGAGAGACGTTCTTGAATTGCTAATTCTACTTCAACATCTCTTAGGTTATATTCTTTGAACGATTTCCAATCTAGTTGGGAATGAACAGGAAGATTCCTTATTCGGCATTCATTCGCTTTCGTTGGTTTACAGGGTGTGCAAAAGTAACGAATCAGTCGCTTGCCTTCCTGCATCTTTTTACGCTCTAGCCCTAGCACCTCGCCAACTTTCTCTAATGACAGAGGCAAACCTAGAGAAGCCGACCACACCATAGAGCAATACCATCCACTTGGATCTAAATATTGTCCCGATGGATATCCCAAAAATTGGCTTAAACAAACGCGTTCAAAATTCGCATTAAATGCCCATTTTTCAATGGTTTCATCTTTCAAACTATCTAATACCTCATCAGATATTTTTTCTCCCAAAGCGATATCCACCACTTGAACGGATCCGCCATCAATGGAATAAGCAAAGAGGAGGACTTCAAAGTCTTCACTCTCCGCATATTTATACACACCAGCTTTGGATAAATTAACAGATGAGAAAGTTTCTATATCAATACTTATTGTCCTCATTTTTCATCCTCTTTACTTCATGCTTATATTGATTCCAGCGTCTAAGGACTGAGATTAAAAGGTCCGTTCCAAGGTCTAAAATAATGTTTAACCAAATTATGACGATAATAATCCAAACAATTATCTCTCCTATGACCATCCCTCCTAACCTAAGAAATCGTCCGTTGCATCAGAAACTGGTTTAAAATCTGAACTCGCAGAGGATCCTCCACCTAGCGGTTCTCCGTCACGAATTTTCTGGATATTTCCTAGACCGCAGGCTACTCCTCGGTTCCCATTCACGTTATAAGCATAAAAATTGATGGACACTCGCGCATAAACGCCAGAGTAAACTTCTGATCGATCTAGGATTGGATTCACATACTCATCAACAATCTGTGGGGCTCTTACAGCATTGGCATTCACAAAGAAGGCATCTTGGTACGCTGCATCTTCTTTCTCGATATCCCCATCACGTAAGGGTAACTTTAAAGCTGCTTTATTAGGCTTCTTGCCACCAAACTTTCCAATTCCTTGTTCGATTGCGGCATCAATAGCTCGTTCGATAGCCTCAATAGTTTTCGTATCTGACTTTGGGATAATTAATGACGCTGAATATTTTTCTTTTCCGCCATTCATGGCTGCACGTGGCTCCCAAACGTTTGCATAGCTTAATCTCACTTCACCTGTAACGACTTTTGTTGGATTCATATTTGACATAATTTTTTCTCCTTTTCTATTTAAAATCTTCTTTAACATCGTGTCTGACAATGGCTGGACGTCCATCACTATCCGGGACTAACTGCGGTTTACCTACTGAGCGAGTTATCAAATCACCAAATATCTCATTAAATTTCTTGTTACCGATTTGCTTTTCTAACTTAGTTAGAGCTTTTAATTTCACTTCATGAATATTTTGAATACCTTCTTCATTCGCACGTTGTTCCACTAAAGCTGCATCCATATATTTTCGAGTGGTTCGGCCTTCCACTAACTTAAACCCAGACCATTCTTTGTTATGATCAGTTGCTTGTTGGTAGGCATAGGCCTTCACATCCTCAGCCCATCTCACCAGGTCATCTAATTGAGGCAGTATGGATTCAATCTCCTCATCTGACAGCAAATGCGCTTCTTTTAATTCAAACTTTTTTAGTTCAAGATGATGATTTGCTCTGTCTTTAGACACTGCTCTAATCTTGGTATGCTTTAACCACTCGCCAGGATTCAATTCACCTTCACCTTGATAAGCGAGTTCGGCTTTCTCCTTCAATTCACCGTTCGCCCATTCCAAGAGTGCATCTTTTTCTATTACCCACGTGGCTATGTTTCCAATCCGAGGTTGGTAAATGGAAAGATGAATTGTTTCAATATCATAAATCGCATCCAGTAACGAGAAAGCTCCAAGTGCGTATAGTTTCATTTGTGGATTGTCCTCAACCGGAACATAGGTCTTCCCATACTTAAAATCTACTACTTTAAGGGTTGCCCCCGATACGAGAATACAGTCCGCAGTTCCGAATCCTTCTGGGACGTAAGTTGAAAAATCAACTCTTTGTTCAATTAAAATAAGTGGACTTTCTAAGTCAGACATTTGTTCGTAAATAAAACTGACATAGTCATCAGTGTAGGCTCCCATTTCATCCGAATGATAAACCGATACCGGACGATTGTTTTCAATACCTAATGACTTTTTCAATTTATATTCTGCAAGTTCATGGGCAGCGGTTCCTTCTTCTGCATATACATTGGAGTCGTCCACCCCCATTTCTTCGACAGCAATTTGTTCGAGTCTTGAAATGGGTGGGTGTTCTAACCACTTATGGGCGCTAGAAGCCGATAAGAGAGCATGGTTCTTATTCGTCATGACTTAGTGCCTCCGCTTCGTGCCATAGGATGTAATAAGTAGATGGATCTAAGTCGCTTAACTTATCGGAGCCCATTTTCTTAATAAGAGACCGGATTTCATCTGAGAAACCTTCTTGTGCTTTCTTTGCTAGATGTTTTTGTATTGCATCAAAACTGATTGGTTGGACAGTTTCTCGTTCATCAGGAATCGCGTATTCATCTAATATCATCTGATTAGGATCCTCGCTAACAAATGCTTGGTAAAAGTGTTCCCAATCTTCGTAAAATGATTGGATACTATCGTTCATGGCTTGTAACTGTTTCATCTGACTCATCTAAGATTTCCTCCTCTTTAATTTCTACTGATGAAATTTCATCGCCGGGTAGTAGAATAGTGATATTTTGTTCTGCTCCAAACAACTTTTGATATAAACGCTGACTAAGCCGAGCTTTTCTTATGCGGACCATCTCTTGCTGACGCTTTGGTCTGGTTTTAATGGTTAGAGTTTGTCTCATCTAGGTTCCTCCTTTCGAAGGGCTTTTGATTTTCCCCTTCACTATTAGCCACCAGGGGGACCTAATTCGGACGGTCTTGGAAATATTTTTTTAATTTAGTTTTTGCTCGGTTAACTGCTTTACGAATGGCGGATTCATCTTTACCTTCTTCTCGTGCGATGCTGGAGTAACTTTCCCCATCAATTAGGCATC
>JBHWQC010000012.1:0-5752 GCA_043425375.1 Atopostipes sp. | reverse complement strand
CTATTAAGAAAAACTTCATAATCATCTGTGATTTTACATCCTAAGCTTCCTTTATTTATCCAATTTTTAAATAAAGGACCAATTTGTCTATTTGTTTCTTTTGGTTCAGTAGCATTATTTATTACTGATTCTAGGCCCATTTCATATAGAATACCTGCAATTCTATTTACAGTTTTGGGATTCCGTTTTAAAGCACTACGGTCTCTTCTTAAGTAAGCAACATAAGAATCCTTGATAGGAAATAATTCTTGTTTTAATAGAATACTAATTAATTCTTCTGAGTTTTGTTCATTAAAATGTCTGCTAATTTCATATTCTGCCGTATTGGTTAATTCTCTTCTCTCGTTAACAGACATTGGATAAACTTTGTACAGTAAATCTAAATAGTTCCGCTGATTAGCTAAGTCTATACTTTTTTCAGTCCATATGTTGGTCATATAATTCTCCTAATCTAAATATTAACAATTGCTGTTTTCCAGTTCATAATATAAATAGTAACGCCATAAATCATTATATCATAAATACCTTATGAAAGAAGATGAATAAGGTTTATGGTCATTATTTAGTGTATTGTACAGAAAGGAATAAGTACTTGCATATAGCGTTTCAATAAGACAATAAAATGCGATTACTTGAGCCAAGAAAATCGCGTTTTGCTGAATCAGTCGAGTCAGAAATCGCTGATCCAGCTTTCATTCTTAAAGAATCACCAGAAATATATTAATGATAAGAATTTAAAATAGCAAGTTCAAGTATAACATCCACAATGGCACCACCCCCTAGATTCTTATGCCATTCTCCCGTTTCCATTTGAGAGTAAATAATAAAAGGAACGATTTCGACCTCCTTATTCAAAAACTTACATTAAGTATGACTATTCATCTTGTGTTATCGGTGTTAAAAGAAAATCATCAATGACGAGGACATCCAGTTTCGCTATTTTGTTTAGATAGTTAATGAGTCTATCCTCTAAATCAGCTTGAACCATTTCAATGAGTAAATCATACATTCTCATGTACCTTGCCGTATAACCTTCTTCGACGACATATCGACGTAAGGCATTTGTAATGTAAGACTTGCCGGTACCAGTGCTCCATGGATAATGACATTTCTATGGTTTGTTATAAACTGACACGTCTTCAATTGATCGATGGTATCTTTATTGAGCTTTCGACTCTGTGAATAATCAATCGCTTGAACGTGAGCTTGTGGTCGGGAAAGTTTAGCTTGCTTTAAGTGACGTTGAATGGTGTTTTGTCTTCTCGATTGGTATTCATCCATGGCAATTTCTTCCAGTATATCCAATGTCGTACACTGATCGCTGAGCGGACAACTATATAAATCAATTAACCGATCTGTCAGGTTGGGCAAACGCATTTGTCATAAATACTGAGTTAACACATTAATTCTTTCGGATGAATTGTTCATAATAGTCCGCTCCTCTTAGGTATGTTTGTTCATTTTGATTCGACGTGTTAAATTCAGATTGCATCATAGGACTTTCGGTCAGGCGTTTTGATAACGGATAATTCGGGTAAGTCAATCGTTCAAGAGCATAATGGCAGGCTTTGTCTAATCTTTGGTCGGAAAAGGAGTCTGCCATTTTTAATATCGTATGAACTCTTCGGTAGTACTGCTACTCAGGGCCTTGATCGAATAAGTGCGCTAAGACACGATGTACATTTGGCCCCACTCGACAAGCCTACTCCAAATACCTTATTCTATTCCATTTATCAAACTGGTTGCTTTCTTCAGGTAAGTGATGTTCATTTGTAGAGTATGCACTCCGCTGTGTCCCCTTGGTAGGAGTTTCACATAAGAATTGGTGACTATGATAAATTTTTATAGAAGTAGAATAAATTTTAAGGGTCATTGTTTCACCAATATACTGATACGTTCCAGAGTAATAATGCTTATTGAATGTGATATGGCTATTATATACTTTGGCTTCTTTGAATTCTCACACTTCATAGAGATAAGTTGTTAATATCTTTATTGCTGTTTGTTCAAATTCCTTAAAAGTTGAAGGCGCTTACTTATTTCTTTTGGAACGGCTTGGCGTTAAATTCATCCAAGAGCTTCCGTAAATAGTGGTTATATTTATTGGTACTGAGAAACAATGATAGTTGTTGCGCATACGACCGATAATATGCGTTCTCAGGTGTTTAACATGGTTTTCTAAAGCTGTTTGTCCTTTCGATAGGCCACGCGTGTCGGTACAATGATCGTTTGACAGTGAGTCGCCATATCTGCATAAATTGGTTTTAGAAGGAGTTACTTTTTGGTGTTTTCAGTAATATCCGTGCGAAGATTATCGGGTGTTAACAACGAGGGAACGCCTTAAAAATACTCAAACAAATGTATGTGGACTTCAATCCACCTTGGTATTTTTTGATCGGGTACACGCTTGAGAGTAAATATCGCCACTGAACAGTAAGGTGTCCACAATAATAGCCTTTAATGATTTTTCCCATCATTGGATCAATCCACTGTGGTCGCTTCCCTGCCCAATCCACTTGAACCTGTTCGGCCGCTTTATGATGAAAAATATGACTTAAGCTTGTTTTAACTAAGTTATAATTAAAGTGCTTCTTAAATTGGGTTAATTTATAATTGATTTATGATTGAGTCGTGCATCTTGAGCGTATTCTTCCCAAAGCAGTTGCATCGGCACACCTGGCTTTGTGAGTTTTTTCGCTAACTATCTATGGTCCAGCATTGTATAGTAAGAAACAAGTTAATCCTTTTTGTTTCTATCCAATTGAAGCATAGTCTCTAATTCATGACGATATCATTGAGACACATCTTCATACGATAACTTCTTTTCTTGTGCGAATTTGATGATTTTAGTGACGGTGTTTCTACTAAAAAAATACAAGTTTATCGATTTCTGAATATTACGTTTTGGTGGAGCCAGCTAGTTAGTTTTGTTGAGAGCCATCGTTTCGCTATGAGAGAGCCACCTCTTTTTATAAATATGTTTGTAGGTCTGATCCTACGACTATTTTATAGAAAGAGGTTTTTGTATGGAAAACTATAAACAGATACTCCGATATGAACGTGCCGGTATTTCTCAACAAGAAATAGCGAAGTTAATGTCTTTCTCTCGTAATACGGTCTCTAAAGTAGTGAATGTTTGGAAAGCAGCTCAAATGGATTGGGATCAAATCAATCCCTATACCGAATCAGCACTAGAAGCAAATCTTTTTCCAAAGATAACAGATGATGAACCTGAGTTTTATTATCCGAGGGATATTGAGTATTTAATAGGAGAGTTAAAGAACCCTGGTGTCACAAAAAAGTTGTTATAGGAAGAGTATGTGAAAGAGTGTCATGTTATGGGAAAACAGCTCCCTTATCAATATTCACAATGTTGTACCCATTTAAATCGAGGGATTGAACAGTCAAAAGCAACGATGTATTTTGAGCATACGGCAGGTGAAAAAGGTGAAGTAGACTGGGTTGGAAAGATGTATCACGTGGTTGATTCTGAAACCAGCGCGACGCAAAAAGTCTTCTTCTTTGTTGCCACTTTACCTTATAGTCAGTTGATATACGTAGAAGCAACATTAGATATGAAGGAAGAACAGTGGATTAACGCGCATGTCAATTTTTTTGAGTTTATTCAAGACAGCCCTAAAATCATGTGTGTAACAACTTAAAAACCGGGGTGATTAAGCATCCTAAACGAGGTGACGTTGTTTTAAATGCGGCCTATCAAGAGATGGTTGATTACTACCATTCAGCGATTATACCAGCGAAGCCTCGAACACCCAGAGGAAAAGCATCCGTTGAAGAGGCTGTCGGTCAAATCACCACTCAAATTATCGCTAAATTAAGTATGAAACCTTTTTTAATGTATATGACCTTAACCAACGAATCCGTGAGTTATTGGTCAGTATCAATGAGAAGGAATTCCAAAAAAGAAAAAGGCCCCGATCAGACGTTTTCTTAACAGAAGAAAAAACGTATCTTCAACCGTTACCCAAAGAAGCGTATGAATATGGTATCTGGAAATCTGCCCGAGTTCAGTATAATTACCATATTGCCATTGATAAGATTTACTATTCGGTCCCCTATCACTATATCAAAAAAGATGTACGAGTTCGAATCACGCAGAATCGCATTGAATTTTTTCACCAACATACACGTGTATGTAGTCATCGGCGTCGCCATGGTCAACCTGGCCCATACGTGACGGTGGAGGAACACATGCCAATCATTGTCAAACTAGCGAATGGAATCGACATCGCTTTATCAAATGGGCAAATAACATGGGCACGCATACCACGCTAGTCATTGAGCGCTTGCTTGATCATTATAAAGTAGAACAACAAGCCTTTAATGGCTGTTTATCAATCCTTAAACTGACTGATAAATATACCGAGAAGCAATTAGAATCTGTTTGTGAACAAGCAGATGACAGCCAACAGCCGATAAATCAGCCAGATACCAGCCAACATGACTATTTACGCGGACAAGATTATTACGGGAAGAAGGTCTAACATATGAATGAACAAACTTATGAAAAGATAATTCAATTACGCCTAAAAGGTATAGCAGAAGCTTACCAAGAACAACATATTGTATCTGAATACGCTTAATGGACATTCGATGAGCGACTGGCTTACTTAATTGATCGAGAAGCTGATATGAAATACGTTTCGAAAATTAAACGACTTATACAGAATGCCCACTTACCTAAACGCCAATCTTACATCGATGGGATTAAATAATATTCAGATCGCGGATTGAATAAGGACCTAATCCATGAATTAAGGACTAGTCAATACATTACAGTACCTCACAACGTCATCATTGTCGGTCCCACGGGCTCTGGAAAGAGATATATCGCCCGTGCACTCGGTTATGAAGCCTGTTTGGGTGGCATGCATACTGAATACGTTTGGCTCCCAGATAAATTAACAGAAATTGCTTTATCAAAAGCGGAGGTGACCTTCAGTAAGCTATTAAAGCGTTACGAACGGTTCTATTTAATTATCATCGATGAGTGGGTCCTCATGTCCATCAGTAGGGGTTGGCATGAACGATTAGGAGGCGGCGCTGTCGCCGATGCGGTACTAGATCATTTAGTCAGCAGATCTAAGAAGATTGAAATTCAAGGTGAGCGTTCGATGCGCAAAAGAATCAATTAAACAAAAAGAGAACTGGCTTATATTAAGTCAATTCTCTTTTAATTTAATCATGATGAAAATGATAAAGACAGTGGCTCTCTTTGTCCGAAACGGAGGCTCTCAACATCCGAAATGGTGGCTCAAAATCAACCGAGATATTCAATTGTGGAAGCTGCTCTTGAAGTCGCGCGAAGTGTTGGATTTTACCCACTATCATACCCATCGATTGTTTGATGGGTTGATCAGTGAAAAAGGCATGGTCGACTATTTAATCCAACTGGATGCTCAATTGGCACGTACGTATGACTTTGTGCACCGACTAATTGAGGCCATTCGCTACCAGCGTTTCCAAGCTTTTGAGGACACCTTGATGGAAAGTAAAAAATATGTCTTCCCACACAAGGTGAGAACAGCTTTTCGGACCTTAACTTCCTACTTGTTAGATATTGAAAACAGCTTCACCTATACACTCACGGATGGCGTTGTGGAAGGTACCGTAAATAAAATCAAGATGATCAAACGATCTGGCTATGGTTATCGCAATTACGGTCACTTAAGGTGTCGGATTTTAATCTCAACCCAGCTTCAACAACTTAATGCTGAACCTGTACGCCCAT
>JBHWQC010000011.1:0-14325 GCA_043425375.1 Atopostipes sp. | reverse complement strand
TTCTTGTGAAATACTTTCCATAATCCAAACTTTTTCTTTGGTGTAATTACTAGTATAATGGAGGCATTACAGGAATAGGAAGTGACACAATGGAAAGAACAGTTGGTACAGTCGTTCGCGGTCTCAGAGCCCCTATTATTAAAGAAGGCGACGACATTGTCGAAATTGTCGTGGATACTTTATTGAACGCTTCAGAAAAAGAAGGGTTTGACATTCAAGACCGTGACATTATTACATTAACCGAATCCATCGTTGCGCGTGCGCAAGGGAATTTTGCGTCGATTGACGATATTGCAACGGATGTTAAAAAGCAATTTGGGGAGCAAACAGTAGGTGTGTTATTCCCTATTTTAAGTCGCAATCGCTTTATGAACTTATTGAAAGGCTTTGCGCGCGGCGCGAAAGAAATCGTGATTCAACTCAGCTACCCGGCCGATGAAGTGGGCAATCATTTAATCTCTTTGGACGAATTAGATGCTTCGGGCATTAATCCTTGGAGCGATACGCTGACTGAAGCAGAATTTGAAGAGCATTTTGGAAAAACGGCGCATCCATTTACGGGTGTGGACTATATTGAGTTGTATAAAAATATTGCAGCGGGTGAAGACACGCCGTGTACAATTATCTTCTCCAATAATCCAACGGCCATTTTAGACTATACAAATTCAGTGATTACAGCGGATGTCCATAGCCGTAAACGGACGAAGCGTTTATTGAAAGATGCAGGGGCTGAAAAAGTATTGGATTTAGGCGACATTTTGAAAGCACCCGTTTCTGAAAATGGCGGCTACAACGAAGAGTTTGGCTTGCTGGGAGCGAATAACTCCACGGATGAAACAGTGAAATTATTCCCTTCTCATTCCAAAGAGGTAGCAGAAGCAATTCAAGCAAAAGTAAAAGAGAAAATAGGTAAAACCATCGAAGCGATGGTTTACGGCGACGGTGCGTTTAAAGACCCTGTAGGTGAAATCTGGGAACTGGCAGATCCAGTGGTCTCGCCTGGTTACACCGATGGTTTGCAAGGGACACCGAATGAAGTGAAATTGAAATATATTGCCGACAATGAACATGCGGACTTGAGTGGTGCAGAACTGCAAGAGGCCATTCGCGAATCCATTGCGCAAAAAGACAATCAAGCCAAAGATGCGGATGCCTCGCTTGGGACAACGCCTCGCCAATTGACCGATTTAATCGGCTCGCTTTCTGATTTAACGTCAGGCAGCGGCGATAAAGGAACACCATTTATTTATATTCAAGGGTATTTTGATGACTACTCGGCTTAATGTGAAATTTGAAACTCCAGCTCGGACATGAGCTGGAGTTTTCGACTTTATTCAGCTTCTTCAATTTCTTTTTCTAAACGGCTATAGTCGATTTCAGAACTCATGAAGGTTTTATTTCGAAGAGGGAAATGCTGTTCGAGTGTTTCAATCGTTTCCCATTCTGCGACCACTTTTTCTACTTCAAAATCCAACACATGCCCGCCGAAATCTTTTTCTTTGCTCAAAAAATGCAGATGAAAGGCTGGCACGGCCACTGTTCCAAAAATCTCTGGTGTGTAGAAGCCGACGAGCGTACCTTCTACCCTATCACGTCTGAATTCGGCCTGATCCTCCGCCACTTCAACCAGCCGCGGATACGGCTCTTCTTGTTTTTCTACCGAACGACAAAACATATTTTTGAATGTTCCAGTTACTCTGACCGCTTGAAAGGTATTTTCGCTTGTAAATTCTTTGACGAGTTTGTCTTTAAAGTCGTCTGCCGAATAGTGCGAATCCATTTCAAGTCGGTGTTCTCCGTTGAAATGAGTGACCGCTGCATAAGGTGTATTTATGGGATGATTAACTTCTATAACTGTCCCATCTACTTTGACTTGATAAGCGTTCTCGTCAATTAAGACCAGCTCCCCATCTAACCCATGGAACGTCCCAATCCCCATATTGCCCTGCTCTAGTAATTCCTCAATCGGCAGTGTGCCTTCAAACATCCCTGCCATCAATGCGCCCATTGTACTATGCTGAAAGAGTTTCTTCATCATCATTCGCCTCCTTATTTCTAGTATATCAAAATTTTTTAAAATTATTTCGCGGAATTCGAGAAAAAAGGGTAATTATATATATAGGGACTATTTTACAAGGAGGCGTTATTTTGGAAATTCTACATACAAAGAAATTATTGACAGCTAAAGATTCACCAACACAACTCGACTTTGAAAGGATTCTAGCTGCCCGCCAGTCTTCCCATAATGATTACTTTCTTAAAAATCTGGAAGCAGGTTTAGCTGGGGAAGAAACGTTGTTAAAATTTTTAGAACTATATGGCAGACAGGATTGGCAAGGCATGCGAAATATTTGGTTAAATAGGAGCGGAAAGTTTGAATGCGATTTTATACTTCTAGCCAAAGCAGGACTTCATCTCTTTGAAATCAAAAATTATACTGGTCATTTCATCTATGAAAATGGCGATTGTGTCTTGAACAACCGAGTCTTGCCTGACAATCCTATTATGCAGACCCAACGGAGTTTTCGTAAATTAAAGAGCATTATCCACCGATTGGATCCGACTATTTCTGTCACGGGAACGCTTGTATTTATTGGCGAACATAATTTTATTAATATCCATTCTGCGGTAAGTGATATTACGATTCTCACACGCGATCAGTTAAGGGATTTTATTTTGAAATTGGCGGCAGCTGACCAATACGATTCCCAAAACATTAACGTAGAAAGGATAATCAGGCAGCTGGAATATTATGAAGATGAAAATTATTTTGTTCCAAAGCCTCTTTCGGACTTTGAAATGCAAAAGTTGCGCAAAGGAATTTACTGCGCCAACTGCCAGAGTTTTGAGATAGCTATCAGTAAACTCTATATCCATTGCTCTTGTGGATACAAGGAAAGCCGAAAGAAAGGGATACTCCGTACAATTTGTGAGTATAGTGTGCTGACGATGAAGAGCGAGATTACACATAGCGAGGCCTTAAGTATCCTTGATGGGCAAGTGTCTGATAAGTATCTTTATACCATAATGAAGAAGTTTTTCATACAATGTGAGAAAAATAGATATACTTACTATGAAATTGATCCTGTGCCTTTTAGTAGAAATAAATCGTTCCTAAATAAATTTGAAACCGACGGCTGAGGTCTTCTCGGTATGAAAGGGTATTTGAAACCGACGGCTAGTGTCCTCTCGGTACGAAACCAAGATATCCGCCCAATAAGTCAAAAAACCTTACCCATCTACTAGGACGGATAAGATTTTGACCTTTATTTGCGAAGCTAAAGGGTGGTTTCGTTTTCGCTGCGGACTAGGGACCAGGACTGTTTGAGCGTTCTCCACATGCTGGTGTCGGAATAAATCAGGACATTCGCGCGATAGAACAAAAGTGAGAGATACGCGACGAGGACGGTAAAAAGCACCGTGCCCCCGATAGACAGCCAGACGTGCAGATTGGGCACCGTATTTGTCGCAATCCGAAACGGCATGACGAAAGGCGTCAGCAATGGAATAAAGGACGAGACAACCACAACTGTGTTCTCAGGCGCGGCCATTGCAAAGAGGCCGATGTAAAAGCCGACCAAAACAATCATCGTTAAGGGACCCGCTGCCCGGCTGATGTCTTCTGTTTTTGTAATCAGTGAACCCAGGAAAGCCGCGATGAACATATATAGAATCACACCAATGAATAAAAAGGCAGAAGATAAACGCAAGAATTCCAAAAGGATGGCTGCAATATCTAAGTCCGCCAACAAACTGACGATAACTTCATGATTTCTAAAGTAGAGAAAAGCCGCCACACCCACTACTAGATAAAACAAAATATGGACGAGCATTACCAGAAAGACTCCAATGATTTTTCCAAAAAAGTGCGTCGTCGCTGTGGTACTCGACAAAATGACTTCCATCATCCGCGTACCTTTCTCGCCAGCCACTTCCTCAATTACAGTTGACGCGTAAAACATGATAAACATCATAATCATAATATTGATGAAATACGCACTTCCGATCGCAATACCCGCTGCCAGACTGTCTTCTTCTACTAATTCGCCAGCATCAATCGACACAATATGATCGTCAACCACCACCGGTTCATTCAGGGTTTGAATCTCTTCTAGTGGAATACCAAGGGCTTCCGCGCGCATCATCCCTTGGATACTTGATAACACTTGTTCAATCATCGGTAAATGATTGGTTAAACTGTTGTCATGTGTCACGGATGCTTGCACAGTATCGCCTGCAACTTGAATTTCAAGGTAGCCGTCGATTTCTTCAGCACTTAAAGCGGCTCTCGCCTCTTCTTCTGTTGTGATCTCTTCTTCTACTGAAAGGGAGGTATCGATTTCGCTCATCAACTCTCGCATGCGCGTGTCACCAACCACAGCCACATTGACATCCGCCATTTCAGAAAATGTTTCCCCGGCAAAATAACCAATGGCAAAAATAATACCAATGACTACTATCGGGGCCAGCAACATCGTAATAAAACTAATCGACTTGGTGTTTTTAATAAAGGTATCTTTCACAAAAACGCCTAGTTTATTCATCTTCTTCACCCGCAATCTGTTTGAATATTTCTTCCAGTGTTGGCGGTTGCTGGCTGAAGGTTGGAATATACCCGCCGCGTGTGGCTACATCGAAAAGATAGCGACCGACTTCAGCATTTTCGAGTTGAATATAGTAAGTGCCTTCATTCTCTTCTTGAATCCCCAAAACCCCAGGCACCGCTGCTAAGTCCGCTTTCGAAAGGGAGGATTCTAAATACAGACGTATGCGACCAAAACTTTCGCGGATTTCACGAATCGTTCCGTACAACACTTGCCGGCCGTTTTTAAGCATCACCATATTATCACACAAGTCTTCCACGTTATTCATATTGTGACTGGAAAAAATAATACACGCCCCGCGGTCTTTCGCGCGTCTGATTCCTGCCTCCAACAACTCAGCATTCACAGGATCCAGCCCGCTAAAAGGCTCATCGAGAATAATCAAATCCGGTTCGTGAATGAGCGTTGTAATCAGCTGCACTTTTTGCTGATTCCCTTTCGATAACGACTTGATTTTATCTTTTCGGCCGCCGACCACCTCAAATTCCTCGAGCCATTTATCAATCAGCGGCTCAATTTCTGATTTCTTCTTTCCGCGCAACTGCGCAAAATATAAAATCTGGTGCTCGACTGTCATCTTCTGATTAAGGCCACGTTCTTCAGGCAAATAGCCTATCTGATCAAAAAACTTTGTCGAGAAAGGCTCTCCTTGCCAACGAATTTTACCGGTATCTTGCGTTAAGAGCTTTAGGATTAAGCGAAAAGTGGTCGTTTTACCCGACCCATTTTGACCAATCAAGCCCATAATCTGACCGGGTTCAATAGTGAAATTCACATCATCAACGGCTTGCAATGAGCCAAAAGCTTTAGACAAGTTGCTGACTTCCAACATCTTATTCACATCCTCAATGAAGGGTTAGCCTTCGATTATTTTTATGTAAACCGTTCGCTTTCTTGGTCCATCGAATTCAGCAAAATACACACTTTGCCACGTTCCGAAAATGGGTTGACCGTTTTCAATGATTAAAGTTTCACTGGCGCCAATCAAAGAAGACTTCATATGCCCGTCCGAATTGCCTTCCATATGCACATAGTCTGGATCATTTGGGAAGGACTTATTCAGACCCAGCTCTAAATCCACTTTGACATCCGGATCCGCATTCTCATTGATTGTAATGCCGGCCGTTGTATGCGGGCAGTAAACGACCATTAGCCCGTTTTCTACCTCACTTTGCTGGAGCGCCTCTTCAATATAATCATCCAACAATAAAAATTCTGTTTTTTGATTGGTTTGAATCGAATATTTATACAAGTTCATTCTTCTCAGCCTTTCTTTTTCCTCGGAGTTCTTTAAAAAAGCGCGTCAATAATTCTTTGCATTCGTCTTCCAATATACCAGCTTCGACTTCTGCCTGGTGATTGAACTGCTCTTCCTGGAGTAAATTCATCAGCGTGCCAGCCGTTCCCCCTTTATAATCGGTGGTGCCATAATACACATGTGGAATGCGTGACTGGACGATAGCCCCGCTGCACATGACACAAGGTTCCACGGTGACAAACAAGGCACAGTCTTCTAAACGCCAATTGGATAAGTAGCTATTGGCTTCATCAATCGCCATCATCTCAGCATGGGTGATCGCGCGGTTCGTAATCTCCCGCTGGTTATAGCCGCTCCCAATGACTTTGCCCTCATGAACAATTACTGCCCCAATAGGCACTTCATCGATTTTATACGCTTTTCCTGCTTCTTTTAAGGCTTCTTTCATAAACGTTTCTTTTTCTTCCTGAGTAAACATTTGCCGCACCTCTTTCTTCAATTATCCCTGTAAGTTTACCACTTTTTAAAAAGTTTTCACAATGAAAGAAAGATGCACATCTACTCCTTCATAGATGTGCACATTTCGTTATTCAGGGACAAACATAAACTGCTCCCCATTTTCTAAATTATCAAGTAGTAAATCATACGCATCCGCAAGTTTTCCAATTACATTTACTCGCTCATCCGCTGGATAGTCCGCCCACATGATTTGAACTTCGCCAGAATAACGTTGATAACGTTCATTATCCATTGTGATTGTCCCGCGCGGCCGCTTGCCTGTTTCTTTAGGACTCACTTGTTTCCCTGTTTGGGCAAACTCTCTAGACTCTTGAATGCGAGCCAGTCCACTTGGTGAATCCACACGAACGGTAAACAGTTGCTGATAGAGATGCTCATTTTCTTTTTCAAAAGTCACCGGCAGCCGCAGCCTCTCATCTTCTTGAAAGGCTAAGATCAATTGGAGCTGCTTATCCGATAAACGTAAATCGCCTAAATAAACGGCATCCATCTGATACGTCTTGATTAAATCTACGTATTGGGCGTAAGGTGCAGCCTTTCGGTGATGTTCCAAAGTAGGCAGACCTTCAAATATCGGCCCGCGTTTCTCCAAATCACCTGCTATAAAAGCCAGCAGCTTCCCTTTTTTCGCTCGAATCTGTTGATTTAACTGTTCAAAAAATGCTTTATCTAGTCCAGTTTCCGGTCGCGGGTAAAAGTTATGCATATAGTGGCTGTTTTCTGCGTTTTCCATTTCACCTAAAATCGTTGACGCATTGTAAATGAGCATTACGTCTTTTAATTCATCCACCAGGCTTTGGGCGTCAAACCCAAAGTCCAAGCGGAGCTGATCTAAATGGAGTTGTTCCACTAACTCGTTTAAGGAACCAACCTGAAACCGTTCCAGAGTGTAAGGCGAAACATCGGCCATAATCAAAAAGTCTCGTGCATGCAGCCAGTCACACATCGCTTGAATATCGGCCACATAAGTATCCGACATCTCTTCGCCAATATGAAGTGAGGTGAAAACGGGCACCTTTCGCTTCGCCAATTGTTCAAGCATCGGCTTCTGGGTTTCAAAAGCCGAAACATAAACAGCGACACCAAAGTTATTGGACATTGCGTAAATCATCTTCCTTAATGACCAGTCGCGTAATAATAAAACCGGCTGCATAAGAAATCAGTAAGCCAATACCGTAATGCAGCATAGAGCTACCACCCTGCATAAGCGGAAGGGCTACCCAGCCTGAAGGTCCCCAAGCACCGGCCGTTACACCCATCATCATGACATACGCGCCGCCGAAACCAGCACCGAGTCCAGCCGTAATGAATGGTTTACCAAGCGGCAGAGTTACCCCGTAAATTAAAGGTTCGCCAATGCCTAAAATACCTGCTGGCAGTCCACCGGAAATAATTCCTTTCATCCGATTATCCTGCATCTTATTGGCAATCATGTAAATCGCAATTGCAGCACCCACTTGTCCGGCACCTGCCATTGCAAGCACTGGGAATAAGCTCACTCCGCCTAATGTTTCTAATTGAATCGCGTAAATTGGAATTAAACCGTGGTGTAAGCCCAAAAGCACCATAGGTAAAAAGACAGCCGCTAAAACATAACCTGCTAAAATACTCACGAGTGCATTGTCCGAGCCGATAAAAATGCTGAGGAAATTGACTAACCAGTCAGATAACACACCTGATACCGGCATCACCACAAAGACCATAATTAAACCAGCAATTAATAAAGTAATCACAGGCGTCACCATAATATCCAACACATCTGGGACACGTCGACGAATAAACTTCTCAATTTGCGCTAAAATCCAAACGCCAATAATAACACCAATAATTCCACCTTTACCTGTAGTTAAAATAGAGTTGAGCGGCTCTTCCGCATCATATAATCCTAATTGGGTCGATAAATCGATCAGCGGCGCCGCAATCGACATGGCTCCAATCATTCCACCGAGCGCTTCTGTCGCTCTAAATTCCTTGGCCGCATTTACACCGGTAAAAATGGCAAAGTAGCCAAGGAAACTGTTGCCGATGAGTGCAAAGAAGGTTTGTGTCGCTTGCCAGAAAGCCCCGTCAATGGTGCCTTCTCCGATCATTGTGCCAATTAAACTGCTGAATCCTTGGAAAAGACCCGCTGCAATAATGGCTGGAATCATTGGAATAAAGATATTAGCAATCGTTTCTAGCGCCTTTTTCCCGCGGCCTTTTTGCTGGCTGTCTTTGACATCTTGTTTGGTGGATTGCCAATCTTCTGTAACGACTGATTCGGAGTCTCTGCCGCTGCCTTCTGCCACATTATAATTTTCAACCAGCATATCGGTAACTTTTTTCGCCGTTCCTGGGCCGACGACAATTTGCAGGGTATCTGCATCGACAACACCCATCACCCCTTCAACATCTTTCAAAGCTTCCTGGTCCACTTTGTTGTCATCTTTCACTCGAATCCGCATACGTGTCATACAGTTGGTAGCGGATTGAATATTTTCCGGACCCCCGACGCGGTCCAGTATATCTTTAAGCAAATCATCATTTGTACGTTTAGCCATTTGCTTCCCTTCTTTCTATAAAGATTTTCGAATATGGCCGTTCGTTTCTTCCAGTTTTCTCTCTGCCGTTTCTTTGTCAACTTCTAGTAAAATCATTAAAATAGCGGCTTTGACATTGTTGCCGCTTTCTTCTAGCTTTTGTTGAGCGACTTCTTTTTCAACATCGGTTGCCTGCATGACAATATTAACTGCGCGCGAAATAAGTTTTTCGTTGGAAGGCTGAACATCTACCATCAGATTTTTATACGCTTTTCCAATACCAACCATTGAAATGGTCGAGAGCATATTTAAAATCATTTTCTGTGTCGATCCCGCTTTTAGACGCGTGGAACCTGTTAACACTTCCGGCCCTGGCGTTGCTTCAATCGCAATATCCGCTACTTGACCAATCTCACTCTTTTTGGTACAAGCTATTGCTACAGTAGGTGCTTCGATCGACTTCGCGTACTTAAGTCCTCCAATCACATAAGGGGTGCGCCCGCTTGCGGCTAAACCCACGACCACATCGTCTTTTGTTAGGGAGATATTTTTCAAATCGTGCTCCCCCATTTCAAGATTGTCCTCAGATCCTTCGATGGCTTCGGTAAAGGCTTTTTCACCTCCTGCAATTAAACCGACTACTTGCTCTTTGGGAGCGCCAAAAGTGGGCGGACATTCCGAGGCATCTAAAACCCCTAAACGACCGCTTGTTCCTGCCCCCATATAAATCAGCCGACCTCCTTTATTAAACGCTTCAATAATTGTATAAACTGCCTGCTCGATCTCCGGCAGCACTTCTTCGATTGCCTCCGGCACTTTTCGATCTTCTTTATTCATTACCGTCAGCGCTTCGCGCACACTCATTCGATCCAAATTCATCGTGTGTTCATTTTGCTGTTCTGTCGCCAGCTTCGCTAAATCAACCAAAAAACCACTCCTTTCTTTTTTATGATACATTAAAATGTGTAAAGGCTTTCTTTAAAATTAGTATACACGATATTGGATATAATTTCACTATATTTTTTAAGAAAGTGAAAAATAATTCCTTAAAACGCCGTAAAAAGATGAAATACAAAAAAAAACGCCACAAAATCAAACAGATTTTGTGGCGTCTAATTAAACCAAACATTTATTATTTTGTCGGTACTTCTACCTTCTCACCGTTTTCGGTATCTTCTTTACTTGAGCTTTGTCGATGACGCAAGGTAATTTCACCTTGAGATGCGCCGATTGTGATTTTATCGCCTGCTTTTATTGTACCTGCAATAATTTCATCACTTAGTTTGTCTTCTACTAACGTCTGAATCGCACGACGTAGTGGACGCGCCCCATATTCCGGGTCATAGCCTTCTTCAGCAATGAGATCCAATGCTGCAGAGGTAATACGTAACTCAATCTCTTTCTCTGCTAGCTGTTTGATTAATTCATTCGTGAGTAAGCGAGTAATCTGGTGTAACTGCTCTTTTTCAAGGGCATGGAAGACAATCGCTTCATCAATACGGTTCAAGAATTCTGGTCGGAAATGTTGTTTCATTTCTTCACGGATTCTTGTCTCCATTGAATTGTAGTCAAATTTACGTTCAGCCGCGCCAAACCCGACTTCTTTTTCATCACGCAAAGCTGTGGCACCGAGGTTTGAACTCATAATAATAATCGTATTCTTGAAATCAACTCGTCTACCTTTACCATCTGTTAAGATTCCGTCATCCAATACTTGCAGTAAAATGTTAAAGACATCTGGATGGGCTTTTTCAATTTCATCTAAAAGGATTACAGAATAAGGTTTTTGACGAATTTTTTCCGTCAATTGTCCTCCCTCATCGTACCCTACATATCCTGGAGGGGAACCGACTAAACGGCTCGTCGAGTATTTCTCCATGTATTCAGACATATCAATACGAATGAGATCTTCTTCTGAACCAAACATCACTTCTGCCAGTGTTTTGGCTAATTCCGTTTTACCGACACCTGTTGGCCCTAAAAACATAAAGGTTCCGATTGGACGATTTGGATCTTTGATTCCACTGCGCGCTCGACGGACAGCTTTTGAAATCGCCGTTACCGCTTGATCTTGACCAATAACTCGTTCATGCAAGGTTTGTTCTAGATTTTGTAGCTTCACGCTTTCCGTTTCATGCAGCTCACTGACAGGAATCCCTGTCCACTGCCCTAACACATCCGCAATATCTTCAGAAGTCACCACCGGGCGGTCTTCTTCTTTTCCTTGCATTAATCGTTCGAGTTTTTCAGTTTGTTCAATTTCTTCTTGGCGAATCTTGGCAGCCACTTCAAAATTTTGGTTTAAAATGGCTTCTTCTTTTTCTTGAATCAATTCTGACAGTTTATCCATCTCTTTTTTATGCGGGGACGGACCATCACTTAAGTCCAAGCGTACTTTCGCTGCCGATTCATCCATTAGATCAATCGCTTTATCCGGCAATTCACGGTCTTGAATATAGCGTGCTGATAGGGTAACTGAAGATTTAATCGCTTCTTCTGAAATCATCACATTATGATGTTCCTCATAGCGATCCTTCAAGCCTTCTAGTATATCAATCGTTTCATTTTGCGTCGGCGCATTCACTAATACAGAAGCAAAACGACGCTCTAAAGCTGCATCTTTTTCAATATATTTTTGATACTCATCGGAAGTGGTTGCCCCAATTGTTTGCAGTTCACCACGTGCTAAAGCAGGTTTTAAGATGTTTGAGGCATCAATCGCACCTTCAGCCCCGCCCGCGCCAATCAAGGTGTGCAATTCATCAATGAATAAAATCACTTGGCCATCTTCATCCACTTCATCAATAATCTTCTTCATACGCTCTTCAAATTCACCACGGTATTTTGTACCTGCAACTAAAGAGCCCATATCCAGTGCCATTAAACGCTTATTCATTAAGCTTGGCGGGACTTGACCGGAAATGATTTTTTGGGCAAAGCCTTCAGCAATGGCCGTTTTACCCACACCTGGTTCACCCACAAGCACAGGATTGTTTTTCGTCCGTCGACTTAAAATTTGTGTGATACGACGAACTTCCAAGTCTCGACCTACTATTGGATCTAGTTTGTCCTCACGCGCCGCTTTCGTTAAATCACGCGACACCGAATCCAGCGTTGGTGTTTTTGATTTACTTGGGTCTTTACCGGGTGCTTTGCTGCGTGTATTCTTCCTTGAATCCGCATTTAAAGTGACGCCTAGTTTTCTAGCAATCGTTTGACGCACTCTCGATAAACTTAAATTTAAATTCTTCATAATTTGAGATGACAAGATATTTTCATCGCGTAGTAAACCAAGGAGTAAATGCTCGGTTCCAATCAATGGACTGTTTAGTTTTCTCGCTTCATCTGCTGAATAAGACATAATCTGGCGAGCACGAGGCGAATAAGGCAAGACTAAATTCTGTAATGGTTCTTCGCCTTCTTTTTGATCAGGCCCATAGTCAATTAAATGTTCAATCTCATCTCGAACATCATCAGCTGTTAATGAAGCTTCTCTTAAAGTTTTTCCAGCTATTCCATCTTCTTCAAGGACTAAACCGAGTAAAATATGTTCAGTGCCGACAGTACGATGGCGGAGCTTTTTGGCTTCGCTTTGTGCGTTTTCTAATGCTTTTTTTGCTCGATTCGTAAAAATTTCTCTCATACTAATCATCCGCCTTTCATTTGTTCTTTAAAATCAGTCGTCGAATCATAGAAATTAAAATGTTTGCTCTGACTTGTTTATCGACTGTTTGATTTCCAGTATAGTTATTTTGCTCAATCGCGGCTAACATCATTTGCGCTTCCCTGCGAGTCATTAACTCATTCTCATAGAGAGTTTGTATGATAATTTGTGCCTCTTTCTCAGTAATCGTATGGCCAATAATTCGACTCATTCGATCTAAGAGTTCCGTATCATTTTGTATTTGCATTTTAATGATGCGGATATATCCCCCGCCGCCGCGTTTACTTTCAACCGCATACCCATGTTGAATCGTAAATCGAGTATTAATGACATAATTAATTTGCGAAGGTACACAATTGAATAATTCGGCCAATTCATTTCGTTTAATTTCAATGCGCCCTTGCTCACGAATGGCACGCTTGAGATATTCTTCAATCATATCAGACATATTTTTATTTTCCATCTTTTGCTACTAAAAATTTGAACATATATTAGAAATTTCTTTTCATCCTACAGACTTCTTTCAGAATGTTCAAATGTTTTAGCTTTTCCCTCCCCATAAACCTTTGCGAAGAAAGCCTGACTATTATTGACTATAGGATAATTATACCAGTTTACAGGCCTGAACAAAAGCATAGCGTTCAATGAATATAAGTGTCGAAATTAAAAACAACGGCTTTATGAAAAGTCGTTGTCTTTTGTAGTTGTATAACTTTTTAGAGGTCCATAGTTGATGACTTGTAACGTAATTTGAGCAGTAATTAACGTCGTCAAAAAATGATTTTGATTTCGTTTCAGTAAATTCAACTCTTCAACCCAAGCCTCGCTAATCGGCCGTAAAGTATGGGTAGGATCAATTTCTCGCGCACCACCGTAAATATATTCTTCTAAACTCAGCTTATTTTTACGCGCTTGATAGCCAAACGCGGGCGAGCCGTTATACTGATAAGCCATCGTCCCTTGAACAATGTCAAAAAGAGATACAATCCCCTGCTCGTCAATTAATCGATGATTGTCAAATTGCAACGTTAAACGATTAATACCTTGGTTCATAGTAAACGTCCATAACGTTCCCATCGCTTCCACCGTTAAATTGTACTGGGGATTCTCATTATTTTTAACCAAATAATACGAATAGCGTTCTTTTTTTGCAACGGTCTTAACGGTATAACTTTTTGCAAAACGTCGCTTAATCGTTTCACTAAGTAAGCGAATATAACGCGCCAAGGAATCTTCATGAATGGATTGTAAATGAGGCATGGTATTCTCCTTTATAGTGGTAGAGGGGGGTTAAAATAATAGCGAAAAACTCAGGAATCTAAGTTTTCACAAAGATTCCTGAGTTTTTTAATTAAATAGTTGCATCTTATCGACAGGTAAAACATTACGCACCGTGAAGGATTCGAACCCTCAACCCTCTGATCCGAAGTCAGATGCTCTATCCAGTTGAGCCAACGGTGCAAAGATATAAAAATAAAAAAGAACGGCGACGTCCGGCTTTCACAAGGGGCAACCCCTCACTATCCTCGGCGCAAAGAAGCTTAACGTCTGTGTTCGGCATGGGAACAGGTGGATCCTTCTTGCTAGTATCACCGTACTTGTTTTTATTTTTGAGAACGTTGTTCTCTCAAAACTAAATAGTTGATTCAACGCATCATCACCGAGTTTACCTTTAACCCACGTGTGTGGTTAAGTCCTCGACCGATTAGTATTGGTCCGCTGAGTATGTCGCCATACTTACACTTCCAACCTATCTACCTG
>JBHWQC010000010.1:0-3570 GCA_043425375.1 Atopostipes sp. | reverse complement strand
CGGTATTCACCCGGAAACGTACAAAGAAGCCGAACAAATTCTTAAAATCGCCGGCGTCCAAAAAGAAGAATTAGGTTCAGAAGAAGCACGGGAAGTGTTAAATGGGCTGGATGCCAAAGCCGTGCGAGAGCAAGTCGGCCTCGGAAAAGAAACCTACCAGGATATCTTAAAAGCCTTAACCACACCAGGCCGTGATATGCGTGACGATATGCCAGCACCGTTATTACGTACCGATGTGCTTGAAATAAAAGACTTAACCGTCGGCATGGAACTCGAAGGATCCGTTCGTAATGTCGTCGACTTTGGCGCATTTGTAGATGTAGGTGTGGGACAAGACGGTTTAGTGCACATCTCCAAATTGAGTCATGACTATATCAAGCATCCCAAAGATGTAGTAGCAGTAGGCGATATTGTGACGGTGTGGATTGATTCTGTCGATGTCAGCCGCGGACGGATTGGGTTGTCGATGGTTGGGGGCACACAAAAATAAATAATGGACGTGAGGAGTGTCTAGGCACTTCTCATTTTTTTAGGAGAAAAGAATGAAACAAATAGAATTACAACAATATGTCGAAAGGATTTCCCTTGAATCCTTTAATAAACCTTTTAGACACAAGGCCAGTTTTAACAATCGTCTGCGTACGACAGGCGGGCGCTACCATTTAGAAACGCACCACCTCGATTTTAATCCAAAAGTGCTTCGGGCTTATGGAAAGGAAACCTTTGAAGGCATTATTAAGCACGAGCTGTGTCATTATCATTTACACCTTGCAAAAAAAGGCTATCGCCATGGTGACACAGATTTTAAACTGCTTTTGAACGAAGTGGGGGCTTTGCGTTACACGCCGTCTTTGGAAATGAACTACACACCGAATGAATTCGGTGGTTTCTAGGAACAACATTGCGACAGGACGTTATCCATCCCTAAAGGGTGGGTAACCGCCAGGTCGTCTTACGTGTCTATTTTACTAAGGCCCGTGCCGGGCCAATTTCTTTGTAAGCTTAGTTTACTTTAGCAAGTGCTTTATTCAGAATATTGATTGCCGCATTAATATCACGGTCATGACTTGCTTTACAGCTTGAACAGGTCCATCTGCGGACAGAAAGGTCATTTTTGGGTCCTGTGCGTTCCTGACAGTTGGAGCAGTCTTGACTCGTGTATTTCGGGTCGACTTTGACAAACGTCTTCCCGGACCAATCTGATTTGTATTCGAACATCGTTCGAAGTGCACGCCAAGATTGATTAGCAATCGCGTGATTGTTCGATTGACGGTTAGCTTTGCTCCACATGTCTTTAACGCGTAAATCTTCCACTGCAATGAAATCATATTCTTTTACAATCTGAGTAGTTACTTTATGGAGATAATCTTTCCGACAATTTCGAATTTTCTCATGGAACTTTGCGACCATTCGCTTAGCTTCTTGGTAGTTCTTGGCTTCATCTAAAGGAACACCTTTTTCTTTTGCCAAGCGCATGCGTCTGGACATCTTCTTTTGCCAGTGCATTAACTTGCGGTCGTATTTTTTGTAAGTGCGGGTTTTTACACGAGTGCCGTCCGAACCAATCATCAAATCTGTTTGTCCCATATCAAGACCTATCTGCTTATCTGTTTTGTCTAATACTTGGTTTTCACTTTCAACTAAAACAGATGCTTTGTAGTATCCGCTGGATGTGCGAGTGATGGTCACGCGCTTTATTTTATCAAATGAAACATTGTTCGACCAGAAAGCTTTAACCCAGCCCACTTTAGGTAGTTTGATGGCATTCTTTTTCAGTTCTATATTTTTATTGTTTTTCACTGTGAAAGATGCTTTCGATTTCTTCTTTGATTTGAACCGTGGATGCCTTCGTGTTTTCTTGAAGAATTCAACAAAGGAACCATGGAATGTTTCGCAGACAAATTGTAAGCTGGATGCTTCGCTTTTGTTAAGAAAAAGGTATTCCTTTTTCATCGAAGGGAGGAGTCGGTTTAAGTTGTATTTGCTTAATGTTGGTAAATTCGGATTGTTCCGATAACGCGCACTCCACATATTCAATATTTGATTCCAAACGAAACGCGCGTTTCCGATGTTTTGTTCGATGAATTGAGTTTGTTCTTGATTCGGATATATTTTAACTTTAATTCCTTTTAACATTTTTATTTCACCTCCTTTAATTAATTATATACTAACATCTATGGTTTGTTTAAACAATCAATTAGTGCAAGCATACAGGTATTGGGAGGTATAGGTATATACATGGTAGTCAAAACACAAACAAGTGTATATGACACACATTATCATTTTATATTCGTGACAAAATACAGAAAGGAAGTTTTTACAAGTGAGGGAAAAAGAAAGCATATGATTTTAATCATGAAAGAAGTTTCCAAGAATCATGATTTTAAAATTGAACAAATTGAAGTCGTTAGTGACCATGCGCATTTAATGGTCACTTTTAAACCGAAATATTCAATCACTGAAATTGTAAAAAAACTCAAAGGAAGCTCTGCCAGAAAATGGTTTTTGAATTACCCTGAAACGAAAGAAGAGCTATAGGGTGGTCACTTATGGACAAATTCTTATTATGCTGGAACTCTTGGCAATGTATCTAAGAGTTATGTTAAGAAGTATATTGAAAATCAATTAACGGAGTACAACAATGGGCGCCCGAGACATGATTCATCCTATGATTAAAATCATAGGTTTTCTCACTGGCGCCCTTTATAAAAAGTTAAAAAGATTCAAAAAGTTATTGACACCGCTTACAGAATGCGGTAACATATTAAGTGAAGTAAGAGTTAGTGATCATAACTAATTTACTTTTCATATTTTTAATCATCTCCTTTCTACTAAGAAAAGCCCCTACGGAAATAGGGGCTTTTCTGTTTTTTTGTATCAATCTTTAATTGCTCATAAAAGATATTGTTGATACAATTATTCATAACATAGAAATCTGTAAGTGAGAAGTTTGAGAAGGAGAAGAGAATGGCAAAATTTAATTTCAATAATATGATGCAAGGCGCCTTCGGCAATATGTCGGAGCAATCTGTAGAAGAGTTGGAACAAGAATATGGGGCTTATTTATTTGATAAAGAAGAAATCCAATCGGGTTACCGCCTGATTCGAGACGCGATTGTTTTTACAAATCTGCGGATTCTTTTTATCGACAAGCAAGGAGCGACCGGAAGAAAGACCTCATTTAAATCAATTTATCTCTCGCATATTGTCGATGTGGAAATGGAAACCGCAGGGGCGGGAATAGATGACAGTGAAATAACGGTTACTTATATGAAGAATACGTTAAGAACCAGTCGAAATGAAACTTTAGACACCATCAAATTTGAGTTCCCTAAAAAAGCAGAGATTGTCCCGCTTTATAAAATGTTAGGAAACCTTGTGATTGAAAACCGCTTGGAGATTAATCAAATCGTTGAGAAATAACGAATAATAAAATATGAGTGAAAAGCTGGGTAAGGATCAAAAAAGATACCTTAACCGCTTTTTTATTAAGGGAGTTTAAATGATCGGGCGGCAGTCACTGAAACACTTTTTTATAGCGGAGTTGGAGTGTTTAACCCCGCTAAGTGA
>JBHWQC010000009.1:0-5552 GCA_043425375.1 Atopostipes sp. | reverse complement strand
TAAATCTTTCAGATATAATTACCGCACTGATAGCATTATTTCTTTACTTTAAAGATCATTCAACAAAAGGTTTTATCTGGTGGAATAGATTGAAAGGGATATTAAAAAAAGATACTGTATCTTGGGAAGGAACATATAAATTTTCTTTTACGGCTAAAGATTACCGTTTTGAAGAAGAAGTCTATAAATTTGTTGAAAGAATAAAACTAAACTTTAAAGATGTGAAGATAAAAAGAATTAAAATAAATGAAACATCTGCATCGTTTAGTATGTCACGTTTAGGTTATTCTCAAGACATCGAATTATTTTATAGGCAGTTCGGTTCTGAACATGAAAAGTTTAGGTTAACTTTTCGTTATACTACTTCTGTTTCGTATTCGGATTCTAAGAAAGAAATAGAACGTTACACAGAGGTATTAGATTTAGTTAACAAAGGATATAGTGTTCTGGGAGATGAAAGTATCACAAACAATTCTAATAAAGAAATATATGCTATTAGTCTAAGTTTCTCTAAATATAATCCTTTTTATGGATTAGCCGTCAAAAATATTCATGAAAATGTTAAAGAGATAAGTTTTATTTTAAAATTTTCTATAAACAATACAGACGTGGAAATTAACAAAAATACATTAAAAGCTGTTTCCCACAATAAGAAACAGCTTGTTAATATATTAGAGAACTATGTCACTTTATCAACTATAGGCTAAATGACGTTGCTGCTTCATAAGATAGCAACAAGTAGGGGCGCTCTAAGTGTTCTAGATCTATTGGTTTGCTGTAAATTACTGTAGCTCCCTTTTTTGAAAAACCAACTGTTCTTGATTGACCTTGTAAATCAATCTCAGCCATAATATAGGTTGCATTTTGGTTATCAATAGCATCAATAGCTTCGATGTCTTGATGCACACCATTTCCGTAAAAAGTTTTACTATCAATTACTGCATCATCTACAGCAAAATAAATCGCTTTTGAATTATTTTGATGTTCCGAAATCTTTTGAAAATCAAAAGCAAATATATTTGTTTTTATTTTATCAGGATATTTTTGTTCTAAATTATTTAAAAAATTTGCAGAAATTGCTGTAGGAGCATCTACAAAAAGTAAGTTTTTTTGGTCTGAAAAATACAAAGAAAAAGAAGATGATTTTTTATAATTATCAACAGTATTTAAATTACCATCAACTTCAACGATTATTGTATCATTAAAATCAACATAATATGTGCAATGAAATTCTGTAAATGTTGTTCTTTCAATTACAAATGATCGTTCAGTTGGAGCGATATTACCAATTGTTGTATCATCTTTTAACAAAGGCAAGCTATCATCAACATTAAACTTTTCAACCTTCCTAATTGTTAAGGATTTCAATATAACCACCTCCTTTAATACGATAAAAACAAAATAGTACTATTTCTTAAACTGAGTGTAGTATAACAAAAAGTTAGTAAGATAGCGATTTATAATCAGAACCGTATTACATAGAGGAACAGTCATATTAAACTGCTCCCCTTACTTTTTACTTTCTGATGTCATTCGATAGTTTAAAGCTTAGTATTTCTAGCTATAGTATGTATTATAGTTATCAATAAAAAAACACAGTTTTTATCGGACAGAGAATTTCATTTTTTTATAAGTGCTCCTGATGTAATAGCTTTTAATAAGCAACTCAATTTATGGATTAGGAAGCGCTTATGAACAAAGTGAAATTATCAAACTCAGCAATGAAAATGCTCATTCTGAAATTGAGAAAGTTACGGAGAAAGTCAAAGAAATAGAAGTTGGTTGTGTCACTAGAATTGGCGATAAGAAGAGGGTAGATAGTGTAAAAACAAAGTCCAGGTTCAAAAGTATATTGTTAAAAAAAGAATTGGACTTTGAGAAGATATTAAGCAATTAGGAAGAGTTTTTTTGAATTCGATTTCTTTACTGAAGTCTTCATTTGCGAAGCAAAAGGGTTCATCAAATAGAAGAAACGAGAAGATTGGCAGGGTGAAGTAAAGGTGTTATGATAGACCTCATGAATTTCTAACGTAGAAGTTACTGAGGTGAATGAACTATGTTTAAAAATAAACGCTTTAAAGGATTTTTCATTTTACTTTTGCCTGTCTTGTTATTTTCTATTGTCTTTTTAAGACTGGACAAAGGTGAGCAGCCCAAAGAAGCCGATGTAATCATTGTACCTGAAGGAGCGACAATTCGAGCGCATCAAGCCGTAGATTTGCTGCAGGACGGTTATTCACGTTCCAACCAAATAATTGTCTCTCCTGGGACTGAATATAATATTCCAAGCTATTTAGAGGCCGGGGCAGAAAAGGACCAATTAATTATAGAAGAGGATGCAACGAGTACTTGGACCAATGCCACAAATTCTGTTGAAGTGATGGAAGAAAACAATTGGGAGAGCGCCTTAGTGGTGACGACAGACTATCATACAAGAAGGGCGCGCTTGTCTTTTGAACGAGCGGCTTTTGAAAAAGATATGGACTTCACCTATGTAAGCACGTACCTTGAAGATGATGCTGGAGAGCCGTTGGGTTACTTGGATTATAAAGATGGATGGAGAACTGGCTTAAGAGAAACTGGGAAGTATTTTGGGTACCTACTTGGTTTGTACCATGTCATTGATTTAGATTAAAAAATTTGATGAAAGCATAGAGATTAGGGAAAACCTAAAGTCTATGCTTTTCTTATTGCAAAAAAAGTGAGATTTAATAAAAATGTAGGTGGTTTATTTAAAAAATAAAGTATACTAATAGGGATTTTTAACTTGAAATTGAAAGAGGCCAAAAGATGGAATACAAAGCAATGGTTTTACTGGAAGAATTAATTATGGTTTTACTGGAAGAATTAATTGACCATTTTAACCCTGGAGGAAACTACAAGATTTACTTCACGCTTGATTTTAAAGATAAATGCACGGGTGAATTTAGAAAAACAAAAGAGCGGTTAAAAAGAGGAGAATATGTCGATATTGACTCGGCACAATTGGTCAAAGATTTTGAAAGTTATATCAATGAATACGAAGAGAACAGACAAAACACTATCGAATTATTCACTCATTTACAAAGCGATGCAGAATACAAAGATGAGAAGCTGGCAAACTTCTTTCTAGCTACTATGGCCGCATTTTTAGAAGATGAAGAAATAGACTTTGGTGCTTACTTAATTGGGTATGATGGACCAGAAATGATCTATCACTTTACGTCGCAAGAGGTTTATCAGGAAGCGTTTAATTTAGATGGACAGGAAGTTGAACTTCTTTCGCTTTACGATTTCAGTTTAGATGAGGGGAATTAACACTTTTGGTTTATATAGCATGGCTGAGTCTTAAAGGCTTTGTTATGCTTTTTTACTTCTGGCAGTTCTCTATTCATACTGAGTAGAAATTCGTACTTTCTATCCTTTAGTTTCCCGCAGATTCTGCCAAATAAAATTAATCATTTTACGAGGAGAAGACCTTGATCCAATTGAAAAAGTGCTTTTTGAATGTTACGATAAAAGCGATTACAATACTAGAGGAAAAACGTTCTACAAAGAAAGGAGGCTAATTAAAGAAGAAAAGATTATCTAATCTAGGTAAAAACTGACTTTATATACGAGGTGGAAAATAACAAACCTCTTACAGCACCAATAAGGAGGACAAAGGCATGATCAAGAAATATTTACTCCTATTTTCAACAGTTAGTATAGGGCTTGCGGGATGTGCACAAGTGGAGAATGCACCAGCAGAAGAAGCAGTGGAAACCCCTCCTATGGAAGAGACGGGCGAGAATGCAGTTGAAGAAGAAACGCCTGAAGAATTGTTTGAGCAGGTTCAAAACAATGCCCCTACACAAGAGCGGTTAGACGCTTTGGTCGACATTGCTATGCATTACTATTGGCATGGTGGAGACCTCAATGTTGCGGAAGAAGAGTTTTTCCAAGGCATTACACTGCACGGAGATTATGATGTAGTTGAGGAATCTTTCAGACAAACAACGATTATTGATCCCCTAGATACGGATTTGAAGAGGTCCTTAGCGGCTGCACAAATCTTACAAAATGATTTGCCTGAAGCTTTAAATACATTAGAAGAAATTCAAAATATCGATGAGGAAAACTTTGAAGCCACTTTACTTCATGCTGTTTACTCGAGGGTTTCTGGCGACGATGAGGCATTTGAGGAAGGCTTTAATCGGTTAGCTGAAATGGATGAGGAACGAGCAGATGACTATCAGGCATTAATGAATTCAATTGAGGAAATTAAGGACACAGCGTTCAATACTGAGGCTCCAGACACCTTGCCAGAGGAGAACCATACGTTTATCACGCTTGGCTACGCTTTATCAGACGAAGGTGAGATGGAGGAGACTTTAATTGAGCGGTTGAATGTAACTTTGGAAGCAGCGGAAGCTTATCCTAACTCGCATTTGATTGTAACGGGTGGTGTACCTAAAGCTGGAAACACTGAGGCCGAATTAATGGCCGAGTGGTTAATAGATAATGGAATTGATGAAGAGAGAATTTCCCAGGATCCACTAGCTACCGATACCGTGGAGAATGCCCTATTTTCTATGGATATTGTGCAAAATGAAGGATTCGAAGATATCACGTTGATTACTAGTGCTAGCCATATGCGAAGAGCATTAGTGACATTTAACGAAGCCAACCGACTGATGCTTGAAATGGCAGACGAGGCTACTCAAAGAGAGTTTACTAACATCGTCTATATGGATTATGACAGCGAAGAAGAAGCGTATGAGATAACAACGGAAGAAGATATGTCCACACATAGAGATGCCTTACGGACATCGGGCATTTGGCAATTTCCAGGCCGACAAAGATAAAGTATAGAAAATCAAAAAAACCGTTGGCCTCCTTAGCGATGAGAGGCCAACGGATTTTTTGATTTTTATGTGGTTAATTATTCATAGAGAAACTGAGCGGCATCCGCACCTTCTTCATGTAGTTCAATGCGTTCATAATCTTCATAGTAGTCAACCGCATTTGGCGAGCTGCTGAAGAGAACATTGCCGGCTGACTCAAATGGCGCAATCGTCCAGTTTTGATCAGCCTCAAGATCCAGAGGACCCTCATGATTAATTACATAATCAATAATAATTTGACGATTTTCCGTTCGCGTCTCTAAAGCGATTATGACATCCTCATCCAACGCATCGCCACTTGCTCGGTGGTTGTTTGTCGCCACATAGAACCGGTCCTCACTGTCGACGGGTTCGCCTTCATAAGCTAAATTCTGTACCCGATTGCCCGCTTCTTGTGTGACATCAAATTCATACGTGACATTAGCAATGGTATCAAAGTTATAGCTGCGTTCTTCTTCGTTGACCAAGTATTGGTCTTCTTCATTATCTGGGTCAATTTGATTGAAGTTTAAGGCAGAAAACTCGAGCCAGTTTTTCAATTGATCGCCATTCACTTCGACAATCACTAAGGTGTTTGGATAGACATAGACATCATTCATGTCTCCAATGGATATTTCACCTTCGCTGATATAGGTGTATTCGCCGTCTCGTCCGGCACGGAATGGCGCACCTGCTGACAGAATCGGG
>JBHWQC010000008.1:0-4466 GCA_043425375.1 Atopostipes sp. | reverse complement strand
ATAATTTTACGACCGGTCAGCCCCACATCTCCTTGCGGTCCACCGATAACAAAACGGCCGGTTGGATTAATATAAAATTTTGTCTCGTCATCCAGCCATTGGGTGGGAATGACAGCCCGGATCACTTCTTCTTTAATGTCTTTCGCCAACTGCTCATACGTGACATCTGGCCGATGTTGCGCACTGATTACAACGGCATCCACACGCACAGGCAGGCCGTCTTCGGTATATTCAACAGTTACTTGCGCTTTTCCATCCGGTCTTAAATAGTCGAGTGTGCCATTTTTACGCACTTGGGCTAATTTTCGGGCTAACTCGTGGCTCAATGAAATCGGCAGCGGCATCAAGTTCGGTGTTTCATTGCTGGCATAACCAAACATAATACCTTGATCACCGGCACCAATTTTATCTAAATCATTGGATGCATCGGTTTCTTTGTATTCCAGTGACTGATCAACCCCCACTGCAATATCATCTGACTGATCATCAATCGCTACGATGACCGCGCATGTATCCGCGTCAAAACCATATTTAGCGCGCGTATAGCCAATTTCGCGAACCGTCTCACGCACCACACTTTGAATATCCACATACGACTCCGTCCGCACTTCTCCACTCACAAAAACAAGTCCCGTTGTAACGACTGTTTCGCAAGCTACGCGCGAATTGGGATCTTTTTTTAACATCGCATCTAAGATGGCATCGCTAATTTTATCTGCCATTTTATCTGGATGTCCTTCAGTAACGGATTCTGAAGAAAATAATCTTTTTTCTATCATAAACATATTCCCCCTAAATTTTTGCGGTTACAAGGCTTCCGGCACGGATGTGACGTCCTATCGGGAATACAATGTAAGCCTCATCCATTCTATCATAGCCCATAGGAGATTTCACATCTTTTTATTATTTCCTTATGCCTCAAAATACGGTATGATAATTTCGTACAAGGAGGTTTCTATGGATAAATTACTTTTGCGGATGTTTTACCATCCGGTTCTCTTTTTCTTTGCCCTGCCCTTATTTTATATGGCTCTAGGGGTGCTTTTCTCAATCCCTTATGAGGCCATCCGTCTGTGGTCAATTCTTTTTTTCTACCTCTTTATTTTATGCAACCAAATGCTTGAGAATATGCTGCTACGCATTCCAAAAAACAAGGCACCCTTTTCAAACCCCTTTTTTTATGGCTTAGAAGCGATCAATTTGCTGATTATCCTTTATTTTGGCTGGCAGCACTCATGGACGGCTTCGCTCGTTTTAATCGGCTTTTCTTTAATCATTCAACTGCAATTTCTACTCGACTATTATGAAATGGAAAGTGTCAGCGCAGCTATTTCATCGCTCTTTAATGTCTTTTTACTGGGCGGTTTCGCCTTCTATATCAACACGAACTTCATTCACGTCCAACTGCTGCCGATTTTTACCGGCCTGTTCTTCCCCTTTTTCTTGCTGGAAGCGTCGCGAATGGGAGATCAGACGAAACAAAAAGCGGTTTGGTTTTTTCTTGGCTTGAGCTACTTGGTGGGCATTTTACTGTTATATGCCCACGTGGAATGGTTCAGTCTGGTGCTTTTGATTACTTTGCCTTTTGCTTGGCTTGTCACACAAGAGACAAATCGGCAAACCACTTCAACTTTTGCTTTGATGTTTTCTTTCATCTACATCCTGTTGCTGGCCTTTTCTATCCTATAAAAAAAGCTAATGGTTTTAGATGAAGAATCATCTAACCATTAGCTTTTTTGTGATGGCTCAGGACGGAGTTGAACCGCCGACACACGGAGCTTCAATCCGTTGCTCTACCAACTGAGCTACTGAGCCGTGTCAATTATTGAAGAGTATACCAATAAGGAGAATGAGGGATTTGAACCCCCGCGTGCCGTTAAGCACCTGTCGGTTTTCAAGACCGATCCCTTCAGCCGGACTTGGGTAATTCTCCATAAAAATAAAAAATGACCCCTACGGGATTCGAACCCGTGATACCGCCGTGAAAGGGCGATGTCTTAACCACTTGACCAAGGGGCCTTGCTGTATGAAAATGGTGCGCTTCAAGAAGCACCTTTATAATAATACAAAATTATCTACACAAAGTCAACACTCTTTTAGACAATTGTGTAAAAAAAGAAGCAGGCAAGAATTCTCTTCTCACCCACTGCTTTCAGATTTATTTTTATAGACGTGATTCTGCAGGGCTACTACCTTCTCTATAATCTTGGAAGAAATCTCTTTTCAGCTCTAAAAACTTCTCAAAATCCGTTAAAATGCTATATAAAATGGCTCGGCTCTCAAATTCATCTCGAGTTTCTGGCAATTCGGAATCTCGAAATATGCGATAAAGATTACCAATTTGTTCCAGCAGCTCGACGCCTGGATTGCTGATATTTAACGTTTCTGCTGTTTCTCCAAAAATAGAAGCTAAAATTTGGTTTTCTTCTGTATTTGTCCGAATGTATGCCAGTGAATCCGTAATGCGATTTAGTATTTCATATTGACGAGTGCGCATCTGCCCGTACCGGATGTAATAATCCTTCTCAGAACGTTTAAATTGGCTGTTTTCATACTCAATCAAGGCTAAGTCTTCAAACGTTTCAACTTCACCGCATAAGTCGCTTAATTCCGATTTAATACGTTTTGTAGAATGGGTCCCTTCTAACAGGCGTTTTTCCAGCAGAAATAAAATCAACGACATCTGTTTTTCAATTTCACCCATTTTATCTTCTAATTGATTCGTATAGGAAGGATTCCAGAAATTGGCTAAAAGGGCAAAAACTAAACCGATTCCCATAATTAATAATCCGTTAACTTGCCATTCCCAAGCCACACTACCCGCAATAATAAAATGAGTGACTAGCACCGAACAAGGCGCTATTCCGGCATCCACCTTGAATGTATACGCAAGCGGCACATAAATGGCTAGATATACGCCAAAACTATAAACAGAAAAATCAAAAATTAAAAAAATCACGGTAGCGATAGCAAAAGCTAAAAGGGTTGACAGTAAATATTCAAACGCTCGTTGAATCGTTTGGAGTCGTGTATTTAAAACTGCTAGTATCGCAATAATACCTGCAGCCAACGGGTTCTCCAGGCCTATAAACATCGCAACCATGATGGCCAGCATGGCGGAGACTGCAATGCGAATAGTACGCAAAGTTAAGCTCATTTCGATCACCTTTTCCCCTATTCTCCCCTTCATTATAGCGGAAGTTTTTTGAAAGGGGAAATTTCTGTAATTTATTTACCCTTTTCTATTTTCTTACTAAAGACATTTATGAAATAAGCGAGTAATATTTCCGGAAATGAACCGAACGTGATAGAATAGCTGTAACGTGATAGTGAAAACTAAAGGAGGGCTTTTCATGCGTTTTTTAGGTCGATTGGATGCAGGAGAACAGTTGTCGCAGAATATAAACATTACAAATCCAGAAAATACTGTGGTTTTAGGATTGCCGCGTGGGGGAATCCCATTAGGTTTAGTAATAGCAAAGAATCATCAGGTCCCTTTTGACATTGTCTTAGCTAAAAAACTCGTCCACCTTAATTATCCAGAGGTTGCCATTGGAGCCCTCGCAGAAGATGGAGAACCTCTCTTAAATCCGCAGTTTTCTTTAGAAGATGAATGGGTCAAGCAAGAAATTGCACGAGTAGAAGAAGAAAATAAACGACGACGTGAGCTATACGATGCTTATTTAAAACATCAGCCCCTAGAAGGCAAACACGTTATTTTAGTCGACGATGGCATTGCGACAGGCATGACGATGTTTGCTGCTATCCAAGCCGTCAAAAGTAAAAAGGCCCGTCACATTACGGTCGCTGTACCAATTATTCCAAAAGAAACATATTATGCACTGGAAAAACAAGTCGACAACATTTGCTATGTAGAAGTACCTAATCACTTCTTAGGTGCTGTAGGCGCTTATTACCGCCAATTCCCTCCAGTTTTGGATGAAGAAATCATTGATATGATTCGATAACACATAATAGTAAAAAGAGCTTAGAAGCAATTCCTTATTTTACAAAATTAAAGCACAAGAATGTATAAATGGTGCCTCATTTCAAAAAAATTGAGGCAGACGGGGGGAGTAGGTAGTGTTTTGAGATTTATACTGGCCTCTATCAACTCAAAGAAGTAATCAATTTTATTCCATTACAAAACAAAAAACCGATTGACTGAACGCGATGTTCAAACAATCGGTTTTATTTAACGGAGAAGGCGGGATTTGAACCCGCGCGCCGGACGAATCCGACCTACAGCCTTAGCAGGGCCGCCTCTTCAGCCTCTTGAGTACTTCCCCAAAATACTTACTTAAATGGGCCTGAGTGAACTCGAATCACCGACCTCACCCTTATCAGGGGTGCGCTCTAACCAACTGAGCTACAGGCCCTTATTTAAAATTTATTGAAAAAGCGGGTGAGGAGAATCGAACTCCCGACAACAGCTTGGAAGGCTGTAGTTTTACCACTAAACTACA
>JBHWQC010000007.1:0-5887 GCA_043425375.1 Atopostipes sp. | reverse complement strand
TGATTGAATTAGAGGAAACAAACTCTGCACTTTTAAATGACTTAATGGAAAATATCCAAGCAGCTGAAAATATTTTAAGTGTCCGGCTCGTTGCCAACCAATTAGAAAAGGAGCAAAGAAAATGGTAGATATTCAACCCTTTAAAGCTATCCGCCCAAAACCTAATTTAGCCCATAAAGTGGCTAGCTTACCTTACGATGTGGTCAACCGAAAAGAAGCAAGTGCGTTAGTCAAGGAGAATCCTTATTCTTATTTGCGGATTGATCGAAGCGAAGTCGATTTGCCTGAAAAAGATGACGTCTATGCGAAGAAAGTGTATCAAAAAGCGGCGGAGAACTTAAATCTCTTTTTAGAGAAGGGCTGGCTTCAAAAAGATGACCAAGCCTATTTTTATATTTATGAATTGACCTTTCAAGGAAAAACGCAAACAGGCTTAGTAGGGGCGGCAAGTGTCCAAGATTACGAAGAAAATCGCATTAAAAAACATGAATTTACTCGTTATGATAAAGAAATCGACCGCATCAACCATATGGATGCTGCGGATGCGACGACGAGTCCAATCTTTCTCACTTATCGCGGTGAACCAGCGATTGATGCACGAGTAGAGGAATGGAAACAGAGACATGAGCCGGTGTATACCTTTGAAAGTTATTACGAAACGACGCATCGTATCTGGATTATTACTAATGAAGAAGAGAATAAAACTTTGCAACAACTATTTGATAAAAAAGTACCCGCCTTATATATTGCAGATGGCCATCACCGGTCAGCCAGTGCCGCAAATATTTCAAAGAAACGAGCAGAAGAAGGGCGGTTAAGTGAAAAAGGGAACTACTTTTTAAGTGTTTTGTTTCCTATTGGCCAGCTTCGAATTTTTTCTTACAATCGTTTAGTTCATGTAGAGATTCCAGATGATTTTCTAGACCGTTTAGCGGAAGATTTTGACGTTGACAAAATCGATCAATCAAAGCGACAACCAAAAGAAAAGCAAACGATGACTTTGTATCTAGATAAGCAGTGGTATAGACTTAAAGCAAAAGAGACAATCATTAGCAAAAATTTAGTCAAGCGATTAGATGCGTCAATCGTTCAGACGTATATTTTTAATAAGCATTTTGGCATTAGGGATCCTAGAGAAGATGACCGTTTAGAATTTGTAGGGGGCATTAAAGGGTTAGATGCCCTTGAAGAAGCGGTGGATGCAAAAAAAGCCAGCTTGGCATTGGCTTTAACCCCCACAGAAAAAGAAGATTTACTGGCAGTGTCTGACCAAGGCCAAACCATGCCGCCGAAATCGACTTGGTTTGAACCGAAACTGCTCAGTGGACTTTTTGTGTATGATTTGGAATCAAAGAAATAACTCCAGTCTGTGTATTTATTTTTGAGAAATTATGTTATATTTGGTAAGTGACTGAAAAAAGACGTAGAAAGAAGCGATTACCTTGTTATTTCACCCAGACGAAACGATAGCCTTTTTAGTTGAACTGCTTTCTATAAATAGCCCCACTGGCTATACTACCCATGCTACAACTTTTTTAAAGAAAGTATTGGAAGAAATTGGCTATAAAACGACCTCAACAGCTAAGGGGAATGTTATGGTCAATGTAGAAGGCCAGGATAAAAGCAGAACTCGAGCGTTGAGTGCACATGTCGATACATTAGGTTTGATGGTGCGTTCCATCAGTAGCGATGGGACCTTAGCCCTCACCAAGCTTGGCGGGCCGCAGACGGCTACCTTAGATAGTGAATACTGTGAAATCATTACTCGAAGCGGGAAAACATATACCGGGACCATCTTATCAAAATCTCCATCCAGTCATGTCTATAAAGATGCCGCATCAAGAAGTCGTGACATTGACCAGTTGATGGTAAAAATTGACGAGCGGGTAGAAAATAGAGAAGACGTTCTTGAGTTAGGGATTCAAAATGGCGACATTGTGGCTTATGATCCGAAAATACAAGTGATAGATTCAGGCTTTATTAAATCAAGATTTTTAGATGATAAGGCTTCTGTAGCGATTTTAATGAGTATTTTAAAGCAACTGAAAGCGGAAGAGATAACACCGGCCACGAACATGATTTTTATCTTTTCTACCTATGAAGAAGTTGGTCACGGAGCGGCATGGATTCCTGAAAATATTTTGGAGCTGCTGGCAGTGGATATGGGATGCATCGGTGAGGATCTTGCTTGTAGTGAATATGATGTGTCGATTTGCGCCAAAGATTCTTCGGGTCCCTATGATTATGAATTAACCTCTCAATTGATTCATTATGCAAAAGAACACAATATTGCGCATGCAGTGGATATTTACCCGATGTATGGCAGCGACGCTTCTGCCGCTTTAAGAGGGGGCGCGAATATCCGTGCTGCATTAATTGGCCCAGGAGTAGCACACAGCCACGGGATGGAACGCACACATATTGAGGCGATTGAGAATACCTTTAACTTAATTACCCAGTATGTAAAAAATGCTTAGCTTTACTGGAAAACACCATCTAATCGCCGTGGATGGTGTTTTTAAACCGTTTAGTTTCAAAAAGCTTTTTCTTTCAGTTATGGTTAAATTACAGTTTACATTTTGTTTTACAAAGCAATAGGCATTGTTTCATTTAGATTTTTACCTAAATTTAGAAGATTTGGTATAATAAGGAGAGAAGATTCAAATGAAATAATATGCGATTTAATGGGAGGTATATAATGAAAATTACTGTTATAGGAGCAGGAAACACGGGGACTGCGATGGCAGCCCATGCTACAGCTGAAGGGCATGAAGTTTCTTTATGGAATCGTGCAGCTGAGGAAATCCCTCAGTTAATTCAATCAGAAACCATTGAACTACAAGGTGAGATTGAAGGCGAATTCAAATTGCATCGGGTGACAACAGATATGGATGAAGCGCTGAAAGATACGGAGCTTATTTTAATTACAACTCCTTCTTTTGCACATAAAGATTTAGCCAAACAGATTGCTGGGTCTATTCAAAAAGAATCTCTCGTGATTCTTTTTCCAGGACGAACTTTTGGAGCTGTAGAATTTCAAGACATATATAAACAGTACAATCGTGAAATAAAGATTCAAGTAGCCGAAACACAAACGGCCATCTATACATGTAGAAAGTTAAGTGATGAAAAAATTGATTTACTATCAATTAAAAGTAACGTATCATTTTCTGTAATCAAAGGAGAAGAGAATGAGCGTATTTTTAATGAATTACCCGCATTTTTGCAAGCGTCATTAACTCCAGGCAAGTCACTAGTGGAGACTTCTTTTGGTAATGTGGGGATGATGCTGCATTGCACGCCTTTGTTGTTGAATACGGGCTGGACGGAAAATAAAAATCATTCTTATATGTATTATATAGACGGTATTACACCTTCTGTCGCCAAATTTGTGGAACGGCTTGATCAAGAAAGATTAGACGTGGCAAAAGGTTTCGGCTATGAAATTGAAAGTGTCAGCTCTTGGGTGCATCGGATTTATGATGTAGAAGGTGACTCTTTGTATGAGCGAATTCAAAATACAAAGCCTTATAAAACGATTGAAGCACCAAATACACTGAATAATCGTTATATCACAGAAGATGTACCAAATGGCTTAGTCCCATTAGAATCAGCGGGTAAATATTTAGGTTTAGAAATGAAATATACAAGTTTAATTATTGATTTAGCTTCTGCGTTACTTGATATGGATTTCAGAGAAGAAGGCAGAAGTCTTAAAGCTTTATTTGACTCAGAAGATGAAGTCATACAATCATTATTTTATAGAGGTGAAGGATAATGAGTACAAAACTTAGAGATAAATTTGCATTTATTAAACCCTTTTCAGACGTTCATACACTAGGCGTCAATTCAATTGCAGTATTATTAGAAGATTGTGGTTATGAAGTGGTTGTAGCCGATGAAGAGATTGAAAATACAGTCAATGATATTCGATTTGAATCAAATCAACGCAAGTTAATTGATTGGTTAAAACAAGAAAAAGCAACCAGTATTGGAATTAGTTACCGTTTAGATGAAGAAGTAGCTGTCTCCATTGTCGGTTTCTTAATTAAAGCATTAAGAGACAATAACATGCTAGATTACCAAGGCGGCCCGATTGATACGATTATGTATGGAGGTTTGCCAAAAGCCTGTGAAATGATTGACGCACAACATCGAGGTTTAGTCAAAACATTTAAGGGCGGCGAATCTATTACAGAAACGCTAACTAAATTAGAAGTGCCTAAAGAACGTATTCCACAATATCTAATTGAAGGAAGCTCTTATGATGATTTTCGTATGTCATTTGGGGAAGACCTCATTAAAAAACAGGACTACCTGCAGTATGAGCCCTTAGACCGTTCAGATTATCCAGAATATGGTACACGAGACGATACCATCAACTTGCGTTTAGAAAATACACCAAAAGATCAAGAGTTTGCACCGCTGATGCGTGCACACGTTGGTCCATTTGACTCCGCAGCGACGCGAGAAGAAAACGTCAATGAATTTGCGAATTGGGCCAAACACCTAGCGGATACAGGCTTTTTAGATATTGTCTCCATCGGAACCTCTCAATTGACCCAATCTAATTTTGGTGAAAATTGGGAAGACCGCGTCAACGGTGGAGGGGTGCCGATTAACTCGCCGGAGGAATACCGGATGATTTATGAAGTGTCTCGGCCATTGCTTTTACGTACGTATGCAGGTACTCAAAACATTCCTGAATTAGCCAAAGTGCACGAAGAAACTCTTAATATTAGCTGGCATGCGTTATCGATTTGGTGGTTTAACCAACTAGATGAGCGTGGACCGTATAATTTATACAAAAACTTGCAACAGCACTTTGAAACCATCCAATATATTGCATCGACTAATAAACCATTTGAAGCAAACGTAGCGCACCACTTTGGCTTTAGAGGGGGAGATGATGTCACTTACGTTGTTTCTGCAGTTTTAGCTGCGAAATTAGCGAAGAAATTAGGGATTAAAACGTATGTCATGCAAAATATGTTAAATACACCAAGAGCGACTTGGGGCATTCAGGATTTAGCGAAATCTCGTGCTATGCTTCATTTTGCAAAGGAATTAGAAGATAAAAACTTTAAAGTGCTGCTCCAACCTCGAGCTGGTTTAGATTACTTTAAAACCGACTTGGAAGAAGCAAAAGTGCAATTAGCAGCCGTTACAGCATTGATGGATGATATTGATCCGCACAATGAAATGAGCCCGCCGATGATTCATGTCGTGAGTTATTCAGAAGCTTCACATCTAGCGACACCAGATGTGATTAATGAAAGTGTTCAGATTACGCAACAAGCACTAAAAGAATATCGTAAACTTCGGAGAAATGGTGATATTGAAGACATGAGTAAAAACACGGATGTGTTGACGAGAACAGAAGAGATGATTCAATCTGTGCAAACAATTATCGATGGCATTGAAGAACATATTGAAGATCCGTATTCACCAGAAGGCTTTTACAAAGCATTCGTTGCTGGCTTTATGCCGGTGCCGTATCTATGGACAACGGATGAAGAGTATAAGTACGCCAAGCACTTCAAGACAAAGCCGATTAAGGGCGCTACACAGGTAGTGGATGAAGAAGGAAACCCTGTGAAAGCTGAAGCAGTAGTTGACTTTGCTCGTGGAAACTTACAAGAAGTCGATTACATGTTTAAACAAAAATATGGGAATCAACTTCAGCTTGATTAATCCAGTTAAAGAAAACACAAAAGGAATGCAGCCTTGGCTGCATTCCTTTTGAGCTTATTCAGATGTTATTATTAAACAATCTCGCCATTTTCATACGCTTCAATGGCTTCTTTGACTAATCGTTCAATCAGTGAGGCGCGTGTATAACCTGCTTCTTCCGCCATCATTGGATAGTGGGCATAACCTTCTTCCA
>JBHWQC010000006.1:0-5437 GCA_043425375.1 Atopostipes sp. | reverse complement strand
GTAAACGGCAAATCAAGCGGTTCAGTGTCTTGGTTAGATGACATTGCAAAATTGACCCATTTGGTGGAACAAGGCGGTTCTCGTCGCGGAGCGCAGATGATTATGTTAGCAGACTGGCATCCGGATATTTTAGAATTTATCATTTCTAAAATGCAAAACCCAAGAATTTTACGTTATTTAATTGAGAATGCGACGGATGATCAAATTCGTTCACTTGCAGAAGAGAATTTAAAGTTCTCGCCTTTCTCTGCATCCGAACTTGAAATGTACGAAACGATTTCCAAGCATAAATTCTCACCAGGGCATGGTGGCTTTACGGCTGATATGATTAAAAATGCCCAGCAAAAAGTCAAGGATGGGGGAACGTATAGCGTTCAAAACCCTGAATTCTTAACCGGCGCAAATATTTCAGTCACCTTAACCGACGACTTTATGGAAGCTGTTGAGAATGACGAAAACTGGGCATTACGCTTCCCAGATACGGAAAACTATACAGAAAAAGAAATGGCTGAATATAACGAATTATGGCCGGATGTTGGAGACGTGCGTGAGTGGGAAGAAATGGGCTACGCCGTCCGTACCTACCGCGAAATTCCAGCCCGCGAATTATGGAACTTAATTAACATTTGTGCAACTTACTCAGCAGAACCTGGTATCTTCTTTATTGATAACGCGAATAAAGATACAAATGCGCAAGCTTACGGTCAAAAAGTAGTGGCGACAAACCCATGTGGCGAGCAGCCCTTAGCCCCATACTCTGTCTGTAACCTGGCAGCGGTAAACCTTGCTGAAATGGCTGACAAGTCAACGAATACTGTTGACTACGACAAATTAGCAGAAACAGTTCGTGTAGGTGTCCGTATGCAAGACAACGTCATTGATGCAACACCTTACTTCCTAGAAGAAAATGAAAGCCAAGCACTTGGTGAACGCCGTATTGGACTCGGAGTAATGGGTCTTGCCGACTTAATGATTTATACGAAAAACCGCTATGGCTCAAAAGAAGGAAACAAGATTATCGATAAAGTATTTGAAACAATCGCAGTTTCAGCTTACGAAGAGTCGATTGAGTTAGCGAAAGAAAAATGAAGTTTCCCTTTCTTGGTGGGTCAAACAGAGGAAGAAACCCAAGCATTGCGTGAGAAATTCATCCACACGGGCTTTATGAGCCGTATGCCTGAACACATTCGTCAAGGTGTTTTAGCGCATGGTATCCGCAACTCTCACTTACTGACAGTTGCTCCAACAGGAAGTACTGGAACTATGATGAACGTGTCAACAGGTCTAGAGCCATACTTTGCATTCAAATACTTCCGCAGCGGTCGTTTAGGTAAATTTATCGAAGTGAATTCAGATATTGTTCAAGAATATCTTGATGCACACCCAGAAGCAGATGCAGACAACTTACCCGACTTCTTCGTCTCTTCCATGGAAATTAAAGCAGAAGAGCACGTGGATGTTCAAACAACGATTCAGCGCTGGGTCGACTCGTCGATTTCCAAAACGGTGAACGCACCTGAAGGCTACTCTGTTTCAGAAGTGGCGAAAATCTATGAGCGTCTCTACAAAGGCGGCGCAAAAGGCGGTACGGTTTACGTGGATGGTTCACGTGATTCACAAGTACTGACGCTTGAAGCAGAAGATAACGACTTTGAAAACTTAGCTTTATTTGATGTAGAAGATGCACGAGTGGTTGATGATCAAGACGAATTACGTCAATTAGTCGATCAAGCCGAAAAAGAACACATTTTACAAAAAGGACACACAGATGATGTGGTTTATGGTTCAGACATTGGTGATACTTGCCCGATTTGTCGACAAGGCATTGTTGAAGAAATTGGCGGCTGTAACACTTGTACGAACTGCAGCGCACAATTACGCTGTGGCCTATAATTAAAAGAGAAAAAAAGCTCCAAATAACTCGAGTAGTTGTTTGGCGCTTTTTTTAGAGAAAAGGTGGAGAAAATCATGCAACTATATACTCGTGTTGGCGACAAAGGCCAAACAAAAATCAATGGAAACTATACCGTCTCTAAAGATTCAACGCGAGTTGAGGCTTATGGGACAGTGGATGAATTAAACAGTGTGGTGGGGCTGGCAGCGAGTTCTCCAGAAGCCTGGCCTGAGTTGAAAGCAGAGCTTCAGCAAATCCAGCAGTTTTTATTTGACAGTGGCAACGACTTAGCGACTTCAAATACAGACAAATATCCGTACCGAATGGATGCCGAGCCGATAAAATGGTTAGAAAGCCTTATTGATGCCTATGCGGATGAGCCGAAACCACTTGAGTCTTTCATTTTACCAGGTGGCACGCGTTTAGCGTCAGAACTTCACGTATGTCGGACAATGACGCGTCGAGCAGAGCGCACAGTTGTCGCTTACCATCAACAATATGAGAAAAGCAAAGAAGAAAATAAATTTGAAACTGGACGAAAAGAAGCAGAACCAAACTCATACGTGCAAATGTTTATCAATCGTCTGTCCGATTATTTCTTTGCGGTGGCGCGTGTTGCTAATCACCGGGCCGAAGTTGAAGACGTCTTATATGAAAGAAGTGGAAAAGTCTTCCACTTAGATGTGACAAAAGATGATTATGGGGAATTAGAAGACGAATAAAGATTATCTGAGGCTGATGTGCAAATAGCCTCAGATTTTTTAATCTTATAAGGGATTATAAAAATTATCATTGGCGGAGTCGATAAAAAAGAGGCCGTGAGAGGATAGCCCGGAAGATTTTATTGAATAAGAGTAAGAAAAGCAAGCTCTACGAAATGAAATCCTCTTTCGTGTCGCACGAATTCAATTCTGCGACACCAATCTGTATTTCGTATCGCACTGCATTCAATCCTGCGACATGAAATGGGCATTCGTGTCGCACGGATTTAATTCTACGATACTAATCTTTATTTCGGTTTCTCAGGGGTCATTTAGTCGTTTTATAAGGCAGGAATGTTTACTTATAGAAGGTGGAAAGTGAAAGGAGTGCAATACCTTGGATGAGTTGGTAAGATAATGGAAGTATAAAAAGGTGAGCAAGGAAGTATAATTTGCACAAGGAAGTAACCAGTTAAAGGCTTACCGTTGGATGGTTTTTTGCGCATGAAGTAACGAAAGAATACTAACGATGTGCCGTGTGATTAATGATAGAGCAGAGGAAGAGCTGTATGTTTTTATTTGAATTTCCACAAAATATTATGGGGTATCTTACCTTTATCTACTATGCGAAAGGTGCGAGACGCCCATATTATAAGTATAAAGACGCCTATATCACCCATGTCAAAGGACGCTGGGGTGCCATTTCTTTAAGTCGCTTTATTTTTGCGGATGATGTGTATTATCAATCCGAAATGATTAAACATGAATATGGGCATACGATTCAGTCAAAGAAACTTTTGATTTTGTATTTACCAATTATCGGGATTCCTTCTCTTGTCTGGAATCGGCTGTTTAAAACTTACCGTATTCGAAAGAAAAAGAGTTACTATTCGTTCTATACGGAGTCGTGGGCGAATAAACTGGGCGGCTTTCAAGAACAGGGAATAAGGAAAAAATAAAAAATAGTCGTTTAGATGGAGATGAGAGAAAAATCAATGCAAATTTGGGAATTATTTTCAATTGTAGGAACTGTTTCGTTTGCTCTTCAAGGTGGTTTAATCGCTATGGAAAATAAATATGACTTATTTGCTGTCTATTTATTTGGACTTATCACCTCTTTTGGAGGAGGGGCTTTAAGGCATATTATTTTAGGCGAGGCGAGTTATGATTTATGGAACCAAGAACGTCTATTTTGGGTAGCCATGGTATGTATCACATTAATTATAATTTTCCCTCAATTTTTTGTAAACAGTCAGAGATGGTGGGCGAATGTGCTGGATGCCATTGGAGTCATTGCTTTTGCGATTCAAGGAGCCTTGCAAGCCGTTCATATGGGACTTCCGGCAAGTGCCGTGGTTGTGGCTGCACTTATAACCGCGACAGGCGGAGGCATTTTTCGAGATCTTCTTTCTCAAAGACGTCCTATTTTACTAGGGGAAAATATTTATGGGTTATGGATTTTTTTAGTCGGTTTAATTATTGGACTAGGATGGGCTCCGTCGAATGTCCATCTCTTGCTTCTGTTTTTTGTCTTTACCGCCCTACGCTTATTGTCCTATTTTTATCATTGGGTTATTCCATATCGGCGATATTAGTCCTTTCGAATAATGAATCCATCCTTTTAAAACATTAGAATCATCAAAAAAGACGTTCATGCGCTTTCGCACGAACGTCTTTTACTTCGTTATTACAATCCAAATTTGCCGAGATCTAAGCTGTCGCCAACTTTTTGTTTCGCTTTGTCAAGCAAGGATTGTTTTTCGTCTTCGTCAATATTACCTTGGTCTTTTTCTTTTTTAACTGTCGAAATGATATCCTTGATTTGACTCTTATCTGCGTTTTCAATTTTCTGCTTCAACTCATCAAACTTTTTACTCATGTACATCATTCCTCCTAACAACTTTAATGTACACCAAGAAGAGAAGGATTTCAAAGAAAACACCTTTAATCTCCCCTGGAACAAGGGGTGGTTTAACGATAGAATAGACAGGGTATATTAAAAACGATTAAAAACGGAGGGATGATTTGGAAGCTATTGAATTTTTCTCCATCATTGGGACAATCTCTTTTGCCTTACAAGGGGGCATGATTGCGATGGAGAAAAAATATGATTTATTTGCCGTTTATTTATTTGGACTGACCACGGCTTTTGGCGGCGGGGCTTTACGGTACGTCCTGCTTGGAGAATCGGGAAACGAGTTATGGTTGCAGGAGTTGCCGTTTATGGTAGCCATTTTTTCCGTTACGCTGGCCTTGATCTTTCCCCAATTTTTTATGAAAAGAAGAGCCCTGTGGAGCGACACGTTGGATGCAGTGGGGATTATCTCTTTTGCGATCCAAGGTTCAATGATTGCCGTTGAAATGAACCGGCCAGTGAGCGCTGCGATTGTCGGAGCCTTACTGACGGCGACGGGCGGGGGGCTCTTTCGAGATATTGTATCCGGGCGCCAATCGATTTTACTCGATGAAAATATTTATGGTCTGTGGATTTTCTTGGTCGGCTTAATCATTGGGAATGGCTGGGCCTCTACGAATTATGAAATCATTTTTGTGTTTTTTATTTTTACAAGTTTACGCATCCTATCTTACAAAAATGACTGGAAAATCCCTTATCGTCGGATTGAATGAAAAGGACACTACTCTTAGTGTCTTTTTTCTATTGGTCTCAAAAGATTGACAGCTAGTTTTCTCTGTGTTACTATTATCTCGAATTAGAGATAAAAGAACTGACTTAAAAACTGAAATTAAAAGGAGAAAATGACATGGCAAACACAAAGCTTAAAGGGATTCACCACGTCACAGCAATGACCGATGATGCTGAGCGCAACTATCACTTTATCAC
>JBHWQC010000005.1:0-5211 GCA_043425375.1 Atopostipes sp. | reverse complement strand
TGCTACTGGTCAGTACATTTTCTCAGTCCGCTGTCCCACTCATTGCTTATGGGGAAACGATGACCGACGACCCCGCTGTTACTGTCACAGAAGAAGAGGAAGAGGAGGATGTCGACTTAACGGCCGAGCTTGATGCACCCGAAGAACTCGAAGAACCCGAAGAAGCTGCCCTTATTTTAACCGTTGCTGAACTCGGTGAGCACGAAGGCAACGCTGTTGTAATTAAAAATGTAGAAATAACTCATGTGGAAACCGACGAGGAAGTAACGCTTTACACAGCCGTCAATGAAGCCAAAGAGGAATTTTTCATTCGCGATGAAGCAAATATCTTGGGGTTAGAAATTGGTGCAACTTATGCCGCCCTCACAGGCGTCGTTTCTTTATTTGATGACACCTATCAAATTACCCCAAGTTCCATAGAGGATCTTGTAATTGCAGAACCAGCAGCACCTGAAGAAGATTTACAAAAGGACGAGCCCGCTGGTGAAATGGAAGTCGAAGAGGCCGAAACTGACCCAGCAGATGGTGAAGACGCAGCGGAGGCAGTAGAAGCTGTAGAAAATGAAACCGGCGAAGAGGCGCCTGTTGAAGAGGATGAGAATGAAGAGAATGAAGAGGAAGAGGCGTCAGAAGAAATCGCTGCGACTCAAGCACTAGTTGCGCCGATGCAAGCCGCAGAATCTTTTGAATTATCCTTGATGCATATGAACGATACCCATGCGCGCGTACCCAATTATGCCAATATGTTAACGGCTATCCATTCTTTCCGTGCTGAAAACCCGGACTCTTTACTCTTGCATGCAGGCGATGTGTTCTCTGGCACGTTGTATTTTAATGAATTTCAAGGGGAAGCGGATTTAGCCCTGCTTAATTTAATGGGTATTGATGCGTTTGCTTTTGGGAACCATGAATTTGATTTAGGCAATTCGCCGGAAGGGCATACTGCTTTAGGCAATTTTGTTGCAGGCGCTAATTTTCCATTCTTAGGCACAAATATCGATTTTTCAGCTGATCCAATTATGGCACCACTTGACACGAACGCAACGCTGGTGTCAGACCCAGCTGGAGGACAGATTTATAACAGCCTTGTTTTAGATGTGAATGGCGAGCAAGTCGGCGTCTTTGGTTTAACAACGGAAGACACGTCAAATATTGCAAGCCCAGGAAGCATTGCCTTTTTAAATTATATTACTGCGGCCGAACAAGCAGTTGCCGAATTTGAAGCAGCTGGTATCGATAAAATTATTGCGGTGACGCATTTAGGTTATGCGAGTTCACCCACTTACGGCAATGACATTGTTTTAGCCAATCAAGTGGACGGAATAGATATTATTGTGGGCGGCCATTCCCATACCGCTTTGAGTGCACCTGATTTTATCGAGGCCGGTGAATCACCCACGGTTATTGTTCAAGCGGGCGCAAATGCGGATAACTTAGGTACGTTAAATGTCACCTTTAATGAAGCAGGTGAAATTACGGAATACAACGGCGCCTTGCTTCCAGTCGGTAATTACGACCCTGACCCAACGGCTGTAGCAGCCTTGGCTGAATACCAGGAAGCAATTGATGAAATCAATAACGAAGAAACTGGCGCAGTTGCTTTACGTGATTTAGAAAATCCGCGCCACAATGAAGATTCCGATACAAATAGTGTGCGTGCCAATGAAACGCCGCTTGGCAATTTAGTGACGGATGCGATGCTTGCGAAAACGCAAGAGTTGTATCCAGATGCTGTGATGGCTGTTCAAAATGGGGGCGGCATCCGCGCACCAATTGCTGAAGGCCCAATCACTGTCGGCGAAGTCATTAACGTTCTCCCATTTGGGAACAATCCGGTGGTTGTTGAGATGACGGGTCTTGAAATTAAAGAAATTTTTGAAATTGCTTATGGCGCAAACCAACGCCCAGCTGGTGGGTTAGAAGAAAATGGCGGCTTCCTCCATGTCTCCGGAGCGACTATTTACTTTGACAGCACAAGACCAGCAGGTGACCGGGTCGTTGGCATCTTTATCGAACGAAACGGCGAACGCGTGGCTGTGGCGCCTAATGAAAGTTATTTAATTACTACCAATGCCTTTACCGGTCAAGGGGGAGACAGTCTAGCACCATTTGCCCAGGCCTATGCCGAAGGACGCGTCCAGGATACGGGTGCGATTGATTGGGAGCAATTGCGTGATTATATGGTCGAAGAAGGGTATCTAGCTGGCGAAGTGGATCCAGAGCTAGAGGGACGCATCAATGATTTAGAGGGTGAGTCTTTAACAGACGAGCAGCAAGTATTCCGATTAGAATATCGGATTGCAAGTCTTCGACAAGATTTAAGCAATCTGCAAGAAGAAAATGAAGCGTTAGCGGAAGAAATCGCTGAGTTACAAGCGCTTTTAGCAGAAATACAAACCGATTTAGATGCAAGAGAGACAGAGATTTCTGTTTTGGAAGAAAGAATGGCTGAACTTGAAAGAAGACTGGCTGAGTTAGAAGATACAGGTGAAGAACCTACTGACCCAGCAGAAGAAATTGCTAAGTTAGAACGGCGCATTTCAGAACTCGAAGAAGCCATCAATGCGGTTGAGACAGATAATGAAGCGTTACTAGCTGAATTGGATGCGCTCAGAGAACTGCTTGGCGAATTGCAAGCGGAACTAGACGCTGGTGAGACATCGTTAGAAGAACTTGAACAAAAACTTGCAGAACTAGAAGCGCGATTTGCTGTACTCGAAGAAGAAGTGGGCGCAGAACCAACGATTCCAGTTGACCCATCAGAACCAGAAAAACCAGGAGATCCAGATTCAACACCTCCTGCTAGCCCTGGTGAAGGCGGTTCAGGAGAGGGTGGAACACCAGGAAGACCAAGCGACCGCATGGATGCAGATGGAAAACCATTGCCGCGAACAGGTACAGCCACCGAAAACTTTGCGATAATAGGAGTCATTGTATTAGCTGCTGGTGGGGTGCTCTATGTTTTCAGTAAAAGAAAAACGAGTGAAAGATAAAATAAGTAGAAAGTAATAACTTATTTATATAAGAAGGGCTATAAAATGGTGAATCATTTTAGAGCCCTTTTTATATAGAATAGAGTTGAGGAGAAGATTGCCCGACGGTTGCAAAATCCAAAAAACGCAACAGTTAGATTACTTAAAGATGCAGTAAAAGGCAAAGACGAACCCAATGTGTCAAGAAGTCTATTACGGACTTCAACATGTTAAAGAGGAGAAGTGATTTGAATTATTTTTTTAAAAATTGGGTAATGTATTAAAGAGTCACTAAATGGTAGTTACAACCTTATTTTTGCTTTACTACATTAATTATATTTTATGGAATAACTAGTCTCTTTTGTGTCGATTAAGAAGATAATAAAATCTTGTTTTCACTGTTAATCTCAATAATCGTTTACTATCGAAAGTAAATTCACAGATTCAGCAGAATAACAAAATAAAAAAATAAAATTGAAAGTAAAATCTAATGTATGTATTGGTATTGAAACTTGTTTCAACAGATGCTACTCTATTAATAGAAAGCGGTATCATATCTAGAATTCTTTAAGGAGGGCTAATATCGGACAAACAACTAAGAGTATTATTCCTATTATCGAATCTGTCTATGATAGTTTGACTGAGTCAGAAAAATCAATTGCAGACTTTTTTATTAACAATCGAGAAAAAGACTTAGATTTTTCATCTAGTAATATTTCTCAATCAATTCATGTTTCTGGGGCTTCTCTTACTCGGTTTGCTAAAAAGTGTGGATTTTCTGGTTATCGTGAATTTATTTTTATTTATAAAAAAAGTATATTAGATTCTGGAAATTTACACCATACAAAATTAACACAAAGTGTATTGGCAGACTATGAAGAAATTTTAAATAAAACGAATTCTTTGATTGATGAAAAACAAGTGAATCGAATTATAGAGTTGATTATTCAAGCTGAACGTGTTTATTTTTATGGAATAGGTAGTTCAGGTTTAGTAGCTAACGAAATGAAATCGCGATTTATGCGTTTAGGATTGTTTTGTGATGCTGTTACTGATACGGACTTAATAAAGATTAATAGCTCCTTGTTGGACAAAAGTTCTGTGGTCATAGCTTTATCAATTTCTAGCGAAACTCCTGCAATTGTAAATGCGTTAGAGCAATCTCGTAAAAGAAATGCAAAAAGTATCTTACTAACTGCTAATAAAAAAGAAGCGCTAGCAGATATCTGCGATGAAGTAGTCACTATTGCTTCTCAAAAGAATTTAAATTTTGGAAATCGAATCACCCCGCAATTTCCATTGTTAATTATAGTTGATATTTTATATGCCTATTTATTGGATTCAGATACGGATACTCGAAAAAAAATCTTTACTAACACGTTGACAGCTTTTGATGAAATACTAGAGGAGAAAGGATAATAAATGATGCACAAAGAAGAATTTATTGATCAAATTAAAGGAGGCATTATTGTCTCATGCCAAGCTTTACCCGAAGAACCACTTTATTCAAAAACAGGAGGTGTAATGCCTTTAATGGCAAAAGCAGCGGCTGAGGGAAATGCCGTGGGAATCCGTGCTAATTCAGTACGAGATATTAAAGAAATAAAAGCTACAGTTGAATTACCAATTATTGGGATTATCAAACGTGATTATCCGCCACAAGAACCTTTCATAACTGCCACTACGATGGAGGTAGATGAATTGGTAGAGGTTGGTGTGGAAGTTATTGCAATCGATTGTACGAAACGCGAACGCTATGATGGTTTAACAATTATTGAATAAATTGGAAAAGCCTCCTAGGGATAGGGGGCTTTTTGGATGCGTAGAATTTTCATTTAAACTTTTCTTTAAATATGCCGATTGAATAGTTATTAATTTACTTTTCAAATCTGATAGCAAAAGTAGTTTATGAAATAGATGAATAAAGTTAGAAAATTTTTGAAGCATAACGAATATTTTAAATCGAAAACAAATCTTATGTTGGAAAAACATACCCTACTATATGAAAGCAAAAAAGAGAGATCTGAATTTGTCATTGATTGTAGGTCTCTCTTTCAGTTACATAAAGATAAAAGCTTGATGTAAAATTTAGCCTGACTTACTGCTCGATATCTGCTACGAGCGCTTCTGCAATATTACTATCAATTATTAAGTGACTAAGTATTTGAAATGGAAAATTTAAAAGGAACAAAAACAGAAAAAAACTTAATGGAAGCTTTTGCAGGAGAATCACAACTTT
>JBHWQC010000004.1:0-6077 GCA_043425375.1 Atopostipes sp. | reverse complement strand
TTCTCCAAACCCTTCCGTAAATTTACAGACGAATTCGTCGCCAGGTTTGGCATCAATTGCTTTGGATAAAGCACCAGCTAAAATAACTTCGCCAGCTTTTAATTGAATGTCATATTGGTGGAGCTTATTAGCTAACCAGGCTACACAATAAGCGGGGTCGCCTAATACATCTGAACCTTTTCCTTCGTTAATTAATTCACCATTTTTATAGAGTTGCATTTCTACATTAATGCGATCGACTTCATCGGGTTTTAAGAAGTTCTCACCTAACACATACATCGCCGATGAAGCATTATCTGCAACGGTATCTCTTAAGGAGATTTTCCAATCTTTTACACGACTGTCGACGACTTCTATAGAAGCAACGATCGATTCGGTTGCATCCAAGACATCTTCAACCGTGACATTTGGTCCTACCAAGTCTTTCTTTAAAACAAATGCAAGCTCCCCTTCAGCTCGGGGCTGCATCACTTGATCACTGTACACGACGGGGTTGTCGGATGGGATGACCATATCATCCAGTAAGTGTCCGTAATCCGGTTCATCTACTCCAAGTGACTCTTGCATGGCCTTAGAAGTCAGACCAATTTTCTTACCTACGATTTTATTGCCTTGTTCTAACTTTTTGTCAATGTTATATAATTGAACGGCATACGCTTCGTCAATAGTAAGATCCGGTTTTTCGTCTATGAGCGGGCCTATCTCTTCTCCAGTTTTACTTGCCGTTGCTAATTTCTCTGCAAGTTCCACAATTTGTGGATCGTACTCTCTTGCCACTAAACCATCCTTTCTTTTCTGTCTGCACAAGTGCTGCGAGACATTTCGTTTTTCAACTAACTATATTGTAAGCGTTTTATATTTTTGTGCAAACGGCTTCTCCCGTATGTTAAAACATGTCTATACAAATTATGGACGGTTTCTCGCTTTTTGGTTAGGAAGTCTGTTATAATAGTGAAAACGCTTCACATTCTCTATTAACTGATTTAGTGATTTGTCCCATTCCATGAAACGATCGCGATATTTTTAAAAAGGAGAAGATGAAAATGATGCAAGAAGCAACCGAAAACCTTTCATCCGTGGCCAAGGCCTTACGTATCCTCAAGTCTTTTAATGTTAATCATCCTATCTGGCGTGTAGGTGAGTTAGCCGAAGAGTTAGGCTTTTCAAAAAGTACGGTCAGCCGCTTAATCCAAACCCTCGTTGAAGAAGAATTTTTAGCGGAAGACGAAGAAGAGCCAGGCTATCGTCTCGGCAGCGCCCTTTTATATTTAGGCGGAAACTATATTAACGATAGTGAACTGTATAATGAAGTGTCACCGGTGTTAAACAAGTTAGTGTTAGAAACTGGCGAAAGTGCTCACATTGCAGTAAAAAACAAAAAGAAAGTCCTTTATCTCAACAAACAAATCGGCCCTTACTACTCAGAAATTCAAACCCTCACCGGCTCCGTCAATCCGGTGCATGCAACCAGTTCTGGAAAAGTGTTGCTTGCTTACAGCCCCGAAGATGTGATTGAAGAAATTATTAATGGGGATTTAGAAGCTTACACCGAGCACACCCTCACCAATCCGATTCGTATTCGAAAAGAACTAGAAGAAGTACGAAAGCAAGGGTATGCGACAAGTATTGAAGAGTTGGCTCCAGGCAACTACTCCATCGCTGCTCCCGTGTTTAACTACGAAGGAGAGATTATGTGTGCGATCGCAATCGTAGGCCCAGTTTCTCGGTTAACAAAAGACAAATTCAACCGATTCAAACGACTCATCGTCCGCTCCGCTCAAGAAGCATCCGAGCGATTAGGGTACGATGCGTAAAATGAAAAAACCCGTTAGACAACATAGACTGTCTAACGGGTTTTTCGCGTTGGGAAATGGTAAGTTCATTTTATGGCGGAGATGGAGTGTTCAATTCCTCTATAAAATTTATTTTGACTCAATAATCTTTTTTAATTTATAATTAAATTATCCTAAAGGGAACAGGTGATAAAATGGAATTAGTGCTGATTGTTTTAAATAAAACTGATTTGTTGAATGAGTTACTAACGGAATTTATGGAAAATGATTTAAGTGGGGCAACTGTTTTAGACAGTAGTGGAATGGGTCACTTGATTTCCCATCAATTTCCAATGTTTTCGATGTTTGCCGAGCTGGAGGACGAACGTGAAAACAATAGTAAAACTATTTTGAAAATTGTGAAATCAGTTGACGAAAGAGAGCGCACGGAAAAACTGGTCGAAAAAGTGGTTGGTGATTTAAGTGAACCCGATACAGCTATTGTCATTTCCGTGCCTGTCAGTTCTGCCAAAGGAATTAACTATTAAATAGAAGAAGGGATAAATAATGACCTACTCGCTTTATGTCGCTTTGTTGTTGCTCGTCGGTTTAGGTGGCGGATGGTTAGCTACAAAAATGAAATTACCCTCTGTCACAGGTTATATTCTTAGTGGGCTGATTTTAGGACCAAGTGTTTTAAATATTATTACTACAGATGTTTACAATTCTTTAGGATTTGTAAACGAACTCGCATTAGGGATCTTAGCCATTTCAGTAGGAACGGAACTCCATCGAGAGATGGTTCGTAAATTGGGAAAAGATTTGACGATTCTGTCGTTTGGAAATACTATACTCAGTTTTATATTTACAACTGCTTTAACCTATCTTTTAGGCCTCCCTTTTACTTATGCGATCATTCTTGGCGCTTTGTCCATGACCGTCTCCCCATCCGGCGTCGTCTCCATGATTAAAGAAACCCGAGCCAAAGGTGAAATGACGCAAGAACTACTAGGCCTTGTTGCATTTGATAATCTTATTACGATTATTGGCTTTGGTATCGTTGTAGCCTTTGTCCAGACCACAGGCGGTGCTGAAGCAAATAGTCTCGCTTTAATCGCTTTTGTGTTTTTAGATATTTTCTGGGCCGCTCTGATTGGATTAGCCAGCGGTTTTTTTGTCTCCTTCTTTATTCGCAAAAAGCTCACCAATGATAAATTACTCGTCATTCTTGGTGCCGCGATTTTATTTAATAGTGGCATTGCAAGTGTTCTTGGCTTGTCGCCTATTTTAATCAATATTGTATCCGGCGCAACCATCACCAACTTGACCAATCGAAAAACCTTGGTCGCTCAAGTGATTAATCAAATGGAACTTCCCATCTTTGTGGTCTTTTTAACCCTTGCAGGTGCCCATTTAGACGTAGCCATCTTTACAACAGTGGGGTTAATTGGTGTGGCTTATATCATCGGCCGTTTGTCTGGAAAGTATTTAGGAGCATATTTAGCTGCCCATTTTACCTCTTTAAGCAAACCCTCTCGACAAAACATTGGATTTGGGTTAATCCCACAAGCAGGAATCGCTATTGGTTTAGCGACGATCGCCGAACAAAGTGTGCCTGGCACAACTGGAATCCTGACCGGTGTTGTCTTAACGGGTGTTATTTTCTTCGAAATTGTCGGTCCTTTGCTTCTCGCACGCGCCTTAAATAAAACAGGAGAAGCACAGATTTAATCAAAAGTAGACGCGTTTAATTATAGACGAGATAGAGCTTCTAACTCCTCTATAATTATTTTACAGACTTCGTTTCACACGATACGCAAAGTAAAACAGGAGGAGTTTCACATGATTTACCAATTTAAAGTTACTTTAAAAAATGTCGGTATGCCGGTTTGGCGACGATTACTCATTGAAAGGGATACGACGTTTGCCGAGCTGCACCAGATTCTTATGATTGCCTTTGATTGGGAAGATGCGCATTTACATGACTTTGTAGTTAAAAAGACCAATGGTGAAAAACCATTCTTTGAAGTACGTATTGGACAAAAAGAGGCAGTGGACGAGGACGAAAGTGACTTCTTTTGGGCAGCAAGTTCTTACTATGATGATATGGCGTCACATAGTCAATCTGAAGAGCGATTAAGCGATTGGTTTATTCAGGAAAAAGACCGTGTCCTTTATACATATGATTTTGGCGATGATTGGGAACACGATATCGTTCTTGAAAAGATTTTAGAAAAAGATGCAACGATTGATTACCCGATTTGTGTAAAAGCGAAAAACGACACGCCTCCTGAAGATTCCCGCTATGAAGTGATGACTGGTGAGATTGATTTAACGAATCCTGATGGGAAAGAGATTGCTTCAACGATTAATAGGTATTTATAAGATTTAGAGCACCCTCATCCGTAATGGAAGAAGGTGCTCTTTTGACTAGTTTTCTAAAATGCATAAACAATATGTAGAATCCCAAACAACATAAAGTACACACCAAGCAGAGTTGCGATGGCAATAAATGAACTCAGCGGATTAAAGATCAGCATAAAACCAATGACCACACCTAAAATACCCACGATGATCGTAAACCAATATTGCGCAGTGCTATACTCTCGGATAGGACTTGCCGTAAAAATAGCTCCTAGCGAGTCAACAATTAACCATACTGCAAAGACAAAAGGCATGGCAACTATAGCTGCTGAGATGTTAAATAAAAAGAACACACCGATCAAAATATCGATAACCCCGACGGCAATAACAAAGCCTGAATTGAGCCCGGCATGCTGGCGCATTTTTCTGCGAACAAAAATTTCATACAATCCCACTAAAATTGCACCAAACGCAAAGATATAGGCGACGGATACAATACTGACCATCGGATTATTAAACGCGAAAAACGCTAAGATGAGATACAAAATCCCCAAAAGCAGGGACCCCCATTGGAATCCTTCATGATAGTTTCGATTATTCATATTTTAAAAACCTCCTAGCTATATTTTAACATAGCCGTTTTTTAAATTGTTGTAGGATGCATCAAAAAAAGCGATCAGGAAACCCCAATCGCTTCTTACCGTTGTTTATCAGTTACGCCTGATAGGCTGCATCCACTTCTTCTAACATATTATAAACTGCTTCGTAACTTTCACACACATCACTCGGTACCGTATAATTGTCTGTCACTTCGCGCAATCTCTGAAACTCTGCATCAAGCTCAGGTTTTTTCGCATCCGCCGCTTCCGTTTTACCGTAAATGCTTTCCCATAATTCCTTGACTTCATGAAATTCCGGATGGTTGTCACCATGCACTCGATCGACAATCGGTGTAAATTGGTTTAATCGATCGAAATGTTTTTCTTTTGCTTCTGTAAATGTTGTCATTCTATATTCCCCTTTATTTGATTTCTTCAGCAACGTAGCCGATGTCTTGAATTTTATGAATAATGTCTTTTGTAGAAAGAACCGACGCATCGAAATGCACACGGGCTTTACTCGCATCGAAAAGTATTTTCGTCTGTTCAACGCCATCCATTTCATCAACAGTTGTTGTGATCTTTTGCATACAGGACGGACAAGTCAGTTTTTCCAATTGCAAAGTCGTGGTCGTCATCTGATTCGCTCCTTTACTCATTTGCTATTGTTGAATAAAGTATACCGTGGACTTCGTAAAATGAACTTGATCTCGGTCAAGAAAGAACATCTTTCTCTTTTCGTTGGAAATGAAAAAGCACCCAAGAAGCCATGACACTTCTTGGATACTTTTGGATAGGAAGTTAACCCTTTAATTTACGCCGCTTTCACACGGGATTTTTTCACTTCGTAGCCTAAATCGTTAATGGCTTTTTCAATGTCTTCAATTGAAAGAACGTCACCGTCGAAATCAACTTTTACACGGCTGGCGTTGAACATAACTTTCAAGCTGTCCTTGTCCACACCGTTTAATTTTCCAACACCATTTTCAATTTTTTGTAGACAAGATGGACACGTTAACGTTTCTAATTGGATGTTTGCTTTTTGCATGATACATTCTCCTCTGTTTGAATTTATTTAAGTTTCGTCTTCCTCATTGCTAACTATAGTATAGAAGGAATGGCGCTTGAAAGAATTGATGCAGATCAAGAATAGCGGTTCTTTGTCATTTCTTTCTGTTTTAAATGCTATGTCTTCCTTCTCTTAACTTCTGAATATAGTATACGGGAAGAATTGGAGGAGAGAATTGATGTGGATCAATTCACAGTAAAATTATAAAAAGTAACTCTTATAATTTTACTTACTATAAACTTTAGCTACTAAATCATTAAGTAAATATAGTAG
>JBHWQC010000003.1:0-21880 GCA_043425375.1 Atopostipes sp. | reverse complement strand
ATCATCTTCGAAAACCTCCTTGAAATCGTATTCTTCTATTTATCATAGTCCTCCCTTTTTGGCAAATCAAATTAGACTTTCTTATCGATTGTCTAATCCCTACTTTTAACAAAAAAACCGACAATCTCCCGAATAGGAAATCGCCGGTTTTTCTTTTCGTTTTCTATATTGGGTTATAGCGCTTGAATCGCTTGAAGTGTTTCTTCATAATTTGGCTCATCCGCCACTTCCTCAACAATTTGTTTGTATTGGATGGTGCCATCTGTATCGATTAAGAAAACTGAACGAGCTAATCGTGTATCTCCGCCTAAATCAATTTCTAATCCATACGCTTTCCCAAACTCACCGTCTTCATCCGACAACGTCACTAAATTTAGTTCATTTTCTTCGTTCCATTTGTTGAACTCTTCCACTGTGTTGCGGCTGACCGTTAAAAATAACACATTTTGTTCATCTAACTCATCCGCAAACCGTTTCGTTTGCAGCTCGCAAGTTCTTGTTTCTACATCTGGAACAACACTCAATACAATCGGCTTATCTTCGACAAAATTGGCCAATTCCACTTTATCATGGTTACGCGCCGTCAGTGTGGCATTCGGGGCAGCATCTCCTACATTTGGTTGAGTCCCTTTGACTTCTATTGGTTCGCCTTTAAATGTTACTTGCATCTTAAAACTTCCCTTCGTAAGTAATAATTAATCGATTTCACTTCTTATAGTATATAAGAGTTTTTCCATTTAACCAAAGATTTCGTCTTATCTAATGAAGGAACAGAAATAATCTGCTAGTCATTTTAGGGAAAACAAGGTATTCTAGTAAAGAGGTGTGAAAGATGAAATTATCGATTGAAGAACATCTCTTAGGAACCATTCCCTTACTTGAAGTGGTTGCTGAAGAGAAAAAAGGGGAAAAAATGCCCCTGATTATTTACTACCATGGCTGGCAGTCCCAAAAAGAATTAACGCTTACGCAAGGCAGATACTTGGCACGAGCGGGTTTTCGTGTGTTATTGCCAGATGCCTTTAATCATGGTGAGCGAAGAAATCCAATGACCGATATTCCTTCGCTGACTTTTTGGCAAAGTATCCATACCAATTTATTTGAATTTGGCTACCTTGTGGATGCGATGAAGAAAAAAGGCTTAGTGGAAGATCAAATCGGTGTCGGCGGTGTTTCGATGGGCGGAATGACGACAACGGCTTTACTTACCCATCACCCTGAAATTAAAGCGGCAGCGTGTGTCATGGGCACTCCTAAACTCGTGGCTTACCGCGAACGTATTTTTAAACACGCGAGTCAAATGGACCGCTTTTTTCCAGAAGATTATAATCATTTGCTTAGCTGGATTCCAGAATATGATTTATCCATCAATACCGAAAAAATAGATGGCCGCCCTTTACTTTTTTGGCACGGTACAAAAGATGTGGTGGTGCCTTATGAGCATGTAGTGGCTTTTATGGACGAAAATAAAGACAAAGAGAACATTCAATTTATCGAAGAAGAGGAAGCCCATTTAGTCAAACCAGAAACTATGGCTAAAATTACCAATTTTTTTGTAGAAGCCATGTTATAAAAAGAAGGTTTAGGGACAAGTTACAATTCATCCCTAAACCTTTTTATTTTTCTCTACTTATAGAATAGCTAAAACGATAAAGTTTAAAATGAATAAGCCCATTGACACCCACAGAATAGGATGCACTTTTTTCGCTTTACCTGTTGCGAGTGCCAGAATGCCATAGGAAATAAATCCTGCCGCAATCCCATTGGAGATCGAGTAAGCCAAACCCATGAATATAGAAGCAAAAAATGCCGGTACGGCCAGCTCAAAGTTGTGCCAATCAATATTGTTTAATGAACTCATCATCAAGATTCCGACTATAATTAAAGCTGGGGCTGTCGCTTCCGGCGGCACTATGCCTAGAAGCGGTGATAAGAACATCGCTAAGATGAAACAAGCCGCTGTTGAAACAGAAGTCATGCCCGTCCGGCCGCCTGCTCCAATACCTGCCGCAGACTCTACGAATGTTGTGGTATTAGAGGTTCCTAAAATCGCACCAATAATTGTACCAATCGAATCTCCAAACAGCGCTCTGTCCATTTTAGAGTTAAAGCCCGATCCTTCTTCTAAAGCCTTCATGTCCTCATCAGTAAAAATTCCAGATTGTCGTCCCGTTCCGATAAAGGTTCCGACGGTATCAAACACATCAGCCAAACTGAAGGCGAAGATCGTCATAATAACAACCGGCATCCGCGTGAGATCACCAAACAAGGAAGGCAGCCCTTCTGAGGTGAAGATGGCGCCAAAGGTGACGCCTAAATCTGCAAAAGCAGCCCCCAATGAATTCTCTGAGAAATCAATGGCGGATAAATCCGTCACGCCAAATAGTAAACTTAAAACAGTCGTAATCACAATCCCTAGTAAAATGGCTCCGCGTACTTGTTTTAACATGAATATAATGGTAATAAATAAACCTGCCAGACCTATCAAAACAGCTGGATCCGTAAAATCCACTAATTCTGGCAAAATCCCTCCCGTTGAAACAACACTTGTCACCCCGCCTGGAAAAGCTTCAGCAGCTGGGTCTCCTCCGTTTACTGAGACAATTTGACTGGCATCGGAGGTGAATTTTAACAGGCCTAGGTTTTTTACGCCTAAATAAGAAATAAAGACACCGATTCCTGCCGAAATCGCATGTTGCAACGTGTTTGGAATCGCAACAATAAGCAAACGCCGAATATTTGTCACTGTAATTAACACATTAATCAGTCCGCAAATAAAAACCATCGACAGCGCTTCTTGCCAAGTAAAGCCTAAACTAAAAACCACTGTATACGTAAAGAACGCATTTAGACCCATACCAGGCCCTAAGGCATAAGGAACGTTCGCAATTAAGCCGATCGCCAACGTTGAAATGGCGGATGCAAAAATAGTTGCTAAAAACACCGCCTGATTAGGCATCCCTGACAGTTCAAGAATTGCCGGATTGACAAAAATGATATAAGACATGGCAAAGAAGGTGGTCATCCCTGCTGTGATTTCTCGACTCATGGTCGTACGGTTCTCTTCAAACTCAAAAAACGAAGCGATTTTATTCAATTTTCATACCTCCACTTTATTTAAACTCTTGTCACGAAAGATTATACAGTGCAATCTGTCTAAAAGCAAACAATTATTTTAAAAATAATATATTGTTCGTCTTTTCTGGTAATTAATATAAAAGTAAGATAGATTGTCTTCTAAAAGTTCGTCTAAAACATATTTAATTTTCAGTATTGTAAACTTTCTTTGCAGTCTCTTCAGATATCATTTATGATAATGGTAACGCTTAAATACATAGATGAGGTGGAAAAATGGGACCATATATACAATATATTCAGGATAAAGATAAAAAAATCATCTTTCATCCAAAATACGAAGCACAAGTCATCAAAACCGTTTTAGGAGAGACAAAAGGCTACCAGCAAATAAAAGCTGAAAATGAAAATGAGGAGTCTCTTCCCGTAATATGGGTAACCGATGACGATTTGGAATTAGCGAAATTTTCTTTTCAAATGTTTGTTCGCTCAAAGAAGATAATGTTGACCGATATCAGTCAAGAAGAGTTTTTAATCTTATGGGATAATTATACAAGGACGCCTGATTATTTTATCCAAGTCACAAATTACATGTTAAACAGCGACGATTATACATCCGGTGCTCGTATTCAATTGCAGACAGATGAGGATAAAACGGTTGATTTTCCAAAGGGGAATCTGCCTCAAAACATGAAAAACTTACAAAGTAGTTTTCAAGGACAGCCAGAGAAAGAAAGTCAGTATGTCCAAAATGTTGCAAGCATCGGAACAGAACTTTTCCATATTTTTCAACAAGAATAAATAAAACAAGCCAGAGGTGCAGTCGTCTAGCCTCTTTTTACGGTTTATCTTTGAGAATATAACCGTATTCGCTATACTCATTTTGTCTATACTAACTATTTTGAGAGGAGACTTTTTATGCAACAACCTAATTTAGAAATCAAACACAAAGCGCTCATTGAAGTGGATGGTTTAACCTTTAAAGATTTAAACGGCAATGGAAAACTCGATCCCTATGAAGATTGGCGCTTAACCACCGAGGAGCGTGTGGAAGATTTAATTGCTCAGATGACGATTGATGAAAAAGTCGGGATGATGCTTATTAATTCACTCTTTATGGGCAAAGCCCATCCGGAGTATAAAGGCGGTGGCGGCGTACTCATTAATGAACCCATCTCAGAAGAAGAACAAGGACCGATGGGTAAAATTATGGGTCCCATACCTGCAACGGATGATTTAATCCACCAAAGACATATGCGTCACTTTATCGCCCGCGACTATATGTCTGCCAGCAATATGGTGGAATGGATCAATGCCTTGAATGAAGAGGCGGAGAAATCTCGTTTAGGCATTCCCGTTATTGTGGCTTCAAACTCACGCAATGAAAATGCGGACTTGTATATGAAAGGCGACCCGGCTGAGGGCGGCTTCTCTGTTTATCCGGGCACTTTAGGAATTGCCGCCGCAGCCAAGGGGGACATTGCCGAAGGTGGCGATCTGGCCCTTGTTCGCGAATTTGCAGAAACCGCGCGTAAAGAATGGAAAGCCAATGGACTGCGTAAAGGTTATATGTACATGATTGATGTGGTGACGGATCCGAGATGGCAAAGAATTTATGGCACCTTCGGAGAAGACCCTGAATTTATTGCCCAAGTCGCAAAAGAACTCATTCAAGGTTTCCAAGGCGAAGAGTTAAATGAAGAATCGATTGCTTTAACGATGAAACACTTCCCTGGTGGAGGCGCTCGTGAGAACGGATTTGACCCGCATTACGCAGAAGGAAAATGGAATATTTACCGCACGGAAAACAGTTTAGAAAAATACCATTTGCCGCCTTTTGTTGAAGCGGCTAAGCACAATCCTTCGTCGATTATGCCCTACTACTCGGCACCGAATATTGAAAAGAGTGTCTACCAAACATTTGACGGCGAGCTTATTCCCTTTGAGGAAGTGGGCATGGCCTTTAATGAATATATCTTAAATGATTTGCTCCGAGAGCAAATCGGCTTTACCGGCTATATTAACTCCGACACAGGCGTAGTTGGCGATATGGACTGGGGTGTGGAAGACCTGTCTGTACCTGGTAAATTTGCGAAAGCCATCAACGCAGGAACGGATATTATCGCTGGCTCATTTGAAGTCAAAGATCTGAAAGAAGCCGTTGATAAAAAATGGCTTCCAGAAAAGCGTCTGGACGAAGCCAACAAACGTCTTTTAGGTGAAATGTTTAATTTAGGATTATTCGATGAGCATACGTATGTGAACCATCAAGAATCTCTAGATTTCCTAAAAGATGAAACGCGTCATGAGAAAGCATACGAAGCCCACTTGAAATCGGTGACTTTATTGAAGAATGACGGTACATTGCCTGTAGCAGGTAAAAAAGTGTATGTGGAGTCTTTCCATAAAGACTTAGAAAAGGCTAAACAATACACAGAAAATGCACGTAAAGCGGCACAGGAAATGAATCTAGAATTGGTCTACAATTACAAAGAAGCGGACGTCTCCGTCTTGTTCTTGCGTCCAGAAAGTGGCGATTACTTTAACCCAACACCTGGTTTCTTAGAATTAGAAATTTGCGAAAACAAAACAAACATTGCCTTAAATGGAGATTCATATACCGAGTCAACAGTTTCAAACTTGAGTCGTTACTTTGAAATTGCCCATTATATGAAGGAGAAGGATGGAAAAGTAGTGACTTCCGTCAATATCACGCTTCCTTGGATTTTAGGGAATGTTGAAGAAGTATCCGATGTTTTAATCGCTGGCTATGATACGCTGGAGAAAGCGCAGCTGGAAGTCTTGGTTGGAAACTTCAAGCCCCATGGGAAATTACCGCTGACGTTGCCAAAAAACAGCGCCATGATAGCGGTCGATGAACACGGAAAATCAGTCACTCGTAATGATGTACCAGGATACGATAAAGATAAGTATTTACGCGAAGGCATGTCTTATGCATTTGAGGATGCAGCAGGAAATAAATATGAATTAGACTTTGGGTTAACCGAATAGAAAATAGAGAGGCGCTACAAAATCAATTCTTCAGATTTTGTAGCGTCTCTCTTCTTTTAATATATTGATTGCGACCAAATACAACTCCATTTATTCACTAAATGACTGATTATAACTGCTTACATTCCACTCGCCCCATACAAAAACTACCGCAAAGGTTATTAAAAAGTATAAGATAAATTGGACAACTAGAACTAGTATACTCATGAACCCCGATCTCAATGTACTGGCGATAAGCCATCCCACTGCAAAAATCAATGCTTTTGGCAGATAGGATTTTTTGACCCTGTCTCCTCTAGTCTCCTTATAGTTGCCTTCCATCGGTGTACCTTCCCGATATGTTTTAGGTAAGTTATAAGTTTTTCTCATACGCGTTACAATGAAAAGAGTAAGGCCGATAGCAAGTAGTAAAAGCCCATCCCAAAGTAAAAAACTTAAATCTTCTAAGGCACTAAAATCAAGATAGAAAATCATTTTTATTAGGGTATAGAAAATAACGACACGCAAGGCCCACTGACTAGCTATTCCTTTATTTTTCTCATCCCGTTCATCAACAACATTTTTTTTATTCATCTCGTTCTTCCTCCTCAGTCCAGAACAATTGATCCAGCGTTTGATTCAATGCCCAACAAATCGCTAAGCATAATTTTAAGGACGGATTGTATTCGCCCTTTTCAATTAAGCTCAAGGTTTGCCGTGTCGCCCCAATTTCATTCGCTAATTCCTGCTGAGTTAATTCGGCCATTAACCGATAGCGTTTGACTTGATTTTTCAATCATGAACGCCTCCTCATCTAAATTCTGCTTCTTCAATATTTAGTCTAACTGCTTCCCAGTGCAATATGTAAGTGCCCTCTATCAGTAATGTAACATATATATTCCCTAATGTAAATTATATATTACATGTACATAAAAAAACTTCATTATATTCTAGAGTGTTTCTCTGAATAGAATGAAGTGTCCTCTGAAGACCAATTGTTTTCATTTCATTTAAATAAGACGTGATAAAAAGCAAAAAAGCGAGAGGTTACCCTCCCACTTTTTTGTCTATTATTGATTCATATCGTTTGATTTATAGATCTCTTCTTCTATCTGCATCAAGATCCGTGTTTAGTGTATCTGGATGATCTAAATCCCCGTCTACAATATCTGTTTCTACATCTCTCTCAACTTCTAACTCTTCACGTTTGACGTCTTCTGTAACTTCTTCAACGTCTTCTTTACGCTCTTTACGGATTTCGACTTCTTCTGTAACAACAGGTTTTTTAGTGACTTCTACTTGTTCTTCTTTTACTGGAATCGTGTAAGATTCTGAGTCTTCACCAATCTCCTCGTCTGTCACTTCAGCGTCTTTACCGACGACAGGTTTTCTCTCAATAACAACCTCTTCACGCTCTACTGGAACGTCAACCGTTTCCGTATCATGAACGGTTTCTTTTCGAACGTTTACTTCACCTGTTTGAACTTCTTCTTTATCTACTTGCAGACGCTCTTCACGTAGACGAATTCTTTCTTCTTCCGTCAAGTCATCGTCTGATTCTCTAACGGTTGTTTCCGTTCTGTTGACCGTCTCATTCGTGTCTGTATCTTCACGGTAGTCTTCAACAACGATGACAATTTTACCTGCCGCAATATCGGAGCGGTAAGGGTATAGCACATCATCGTCTCGAGTATAACTTGGATCTTGTGCAGCATCATCATAATCATACGTTTCTGTTGAAAACGCATCTTTTACTTGCTGCCAGAAACTGCGATCCTCTGCTTCATCGGCAGAACGTTCAACAGTTGCTTCTGTATCAACATCTACATCAAGCTTTTGAGACTGTTGTAAAGCAGTTACTTTATCTGCATTGGTATATAAAGTGATTTTGTTTTTAGGGTAACCGGCATCTTTTAATCGTCTAACCTCAGATGCTGCTTCATTCTCATTATCAAACGTTCCAACTACTACTCTTCTATCTACTTCCATTCAAAACATCCTCCTTGTATTTTTGTTCAAATTATTTAAAAACACTTTGTTTTTCTTGCCTAAACCCATTCTAGTACTGAAAAGAATTAATTACAATTGATATGCTTGGAAAGGAAACTTTTTTGATAACCTACTGTTTCTTATAAGGGAAAAGCTCATCTATCAAAGGCAGCTCTTCTACATAGCCATATTTTTTAATGTTATGGTCCGAGCGGTAATGCGTTTCTCTTATTTTTTCAAAATATAAATCATTTAATAATGAAGGGTGTTCAGCTAAAATACGCTGAACATATTGTTTCAGATACACAAAATCTAACAGCGGTTTTTTAAACACTTTAAATTGCCTGAAATAGAATTCATGACGAATAAGGTTATGGAACAAACGCAAATCTGTTTCGGTCAATTGGTTTGCGTATAGATACGGATGGGCAGAGAGATAATCATTTAATTGCCAAAAAGAAGCTTCTAACTCTTGAATGCCCGCTTTTCTTTCCTCTCCCGTTTTTGCGGCGACTTGATAAATTTTTACATTTATTCGTTCATAAATCCACGCGTTCCATTTTTGCAACATTTCTCTGTGCTCTTTTGGAAATAAACTTCTTTTTGGATTTACTTCCTTCTCTTCATCCATTAACTCAGCCATTAACAAACTCATCGAATAAGTATGATTAGAGATTACACGTTTTTGGGCTTGATCGTATAAAAAAGGTTGGGTGGCTTTCGCTTTTTGTGGAAAATACGCTTGAATAGAAGTTTCTTCAAATAAAGCATCAGTTGGTTGAAAGGTCCAATTTTCTCCCAATTTATAGTAAGGTGACAATTGATGCTCTTGAATAAAATCATCCAAACCATACCATTTGAAGACATTCGTTATTCGATTCGCTCTTGGACAAGCGGGCAGCCAAACATAGTGTAAGCTGCCTGCTTCGATGGCCTCTTTTAGTTCTGCTTTGGATGTCTGAATCAATTGATTAAAGGGATATTTTGCTTCAAAGACTTGCAGATTCACTTGTTTGATTTCATGGAGTAACATGTCTTCACCTTTTCTTTTTTATTGTTTAAAACGTTTATAGCGAATTAATATTTCTCTGCACAATGTTTCTGATTGTCCCACGTAAGTATGTACGTTAAACAATTCATCCAACTCTTTTTGAGATAAATTCTCTTGGATTTCTTCATTTTCGCGCACACTTTCTTCAAAAGAAGTCTGCTCTTCACGGCTCTTATTTCCCAAGGTATACATCAATTGATGCGCTGTACTCTTCCCTATTTTTGAAGATAAAGCCAGCATAATTCTTTCAGAGACAATCATCCCTTGTTCCACATGGAGATTCTTTTCAATGGCTTCTAAATGAAAATCGCCGTTTTGTAAAGCGGCCGTTAGATAAGCAAATTGACCGGATAAATACATATTCATATCTGGAATAGCGACCCATTGGTTTCTCCAAGCAATGGTATCTTTTTCGTGAGATACAAGCATCGAGCGATACATCCGCTGCATTTCATCCTGGATAATTTCTGCGAGATTGTAAACCGCCTCTGACAAATAAGGATTACGCATCGTAGGCATGGCCGTTGAACCTTGACGACCTTTGCCATAAGATTCGTCAAATTCTTTGATTTCAGAACGGGATAAATCAAACAGGTTTTTACCCATTTTACCCATCACACCGCTAAGCATGGCGAGTATATGCATATAATCAACAAAACGAGTTCTTTGCGTATGCCAGCCGATCCGGTCAAATGAAAGCCCTAAATGATCAGCTACTAATTCAGCCATTTCAAGCCCCTGATCTCCATAACCTGCATATGAGCCGACTGCCCCAGAAAAAGCACTCGTAAAAACAAAGTCCTCAGAAGCCTTCAACCGTTCATACATCTCCATTAACTCATTCAAATAAACGGCTAGTTTATAGCCATAATTTATCGGAATGGCATGATTCCCGTGGGCTCGTCCCACGCCGACTACCTCACTCATCTCTTCTGCTTTTTTTGCGATCAAACGCATCAGCTTATCTAAACGTTTGAGCGTATCTGCATGGGCTTCTTTCAGCTGCAAGACCATACCGGTATCTAGAATGTCCTGAGTAGTGGAGCCATAATGAAGATAGCTGCCCGCATTTTCTGGTAAAATTTCCTCAAAATACTTTACAAAACCGGATAAAAAATGACCGGATCGTCCGTAGCTTAACCGTAATTTTCGTCGGCCAATATTTTCAACCTTGACATGCTCTCTTATAATGGCGGCTTTATCTTTGGGTATAATGCCCAGTTTTGCCTGAGCTTCTGCCAAAGCTACTTCTACTTTACAAATTTTTTCTAGCCGATTGTCGTCGCTCCAAATGTTTCGCATACTGACCGCAGAAAATTCATTCTGCATCATCTCCATGCCTAACGCTCCAAATCCCATACTGATTCTCCTTTTTTAAATGGTCTTAGCCTCTCAAAAATTTTGCTAATAAATCTTCTCGTTCGTTGTTAAAGTGTTGGTGTGCTTTCTTTTGGATAAAAGTTAAAATGGCGAATAAAATAAGGTAAAAGACAGAAACCAATGCATAAATAATAAAAGGGGCATAATAGTAATCAATAAATTGTCTGCCTTCGAGCAACATATCCGATAAGCCAATATTACTGACGAGTGATGTCATTTTGATGGCAGAAATAAAGTAGCCGATCAGTGTCGGGATCACTGGCGGGATGGCTTGCGGGATAATAATTTTTCGAAACACTTTCATTTTTGACATCCCCAACGACAGCCCCGCTTCCCACTGCCCTTGATTGATGGCTTGCAAAGCGCCTCGAATGGCTTCAGACATAAAGGCTGCCTCAAATAAGGAAAAGGCGATTAAAGCGGTCGTCCAAGAAGATAACAGAATATTGAATTCGGCTAAGCCAAAAAAGAGAAAGTATAATAACACAAGCATTGGTATGCCACGGATCAGCCAAACCATACTTTTAGAAATCAAACGAAATAAACCAATTTGACTGTAACGCATGACAATCAAAACGACCGCTAGCAACAGTCCGGCTAAACAACTTAAAACCGAAATGGGGATGGTCACGGTGACCATCCCACGAAGTATCGGCCCTATGGCTTGCCGGAGAATCATTATATTTCTTTCCATTTTCTCCCTCTTTCAAATTGACTGCTTTATTCCTCCCAAGAAATACCCGTTTGTTCTTTAAAGGCGTCAAACAATTCAGGTTCTACAGAAATATCTTCACCTAAATATTTTTTATAAATTTCAGCGTAATTGCCATTTTTCGTATGTTTTTCAATGGATTGATTTAACGCATTGAGTAACTTTGGATTCCCTTCACTAATCGCCATGCCAACAGGGTCTGGCCTTTCAATCGTTTCTTCCAATACCCGCAGTCGCTCATTTGGATTATTTTGCAGCGCCCAAAGCGTCGCATTGTAGTCCATAACGTGGAAATCAGCCCGTCCTTGCTCGACCATTTTTCTGCCGTCGGTTGATGTTGTCACTGGGAATAACTCAGAAGCGCCTACAGCTTCCGCTCCATCCGCAGTAGAACCTGTCGGACTTTGTGCGGCCACTAAGCCCTCTAGATCTGCAAGTGTTTCAATATCACTGTCTGCATGGACCCAGGCACCAAATACTGAATTTAAGTAAGGCAATGTAAAGTCATGTTCCGCTGCCCGTTCCGGTGTTCGGCCGTGATTGTTTAAAGCGACATCAATACTTTCTGGATGGTCCGTGTTTAAATCTGTGGCCGGAATTAAGGACTGAAAAGACATAGTTACAAATTCGGCTTCCACACCTAAATCTTCTGCCACTAAGCGTGCAATATCCGTTTCAAAACCTGTAAATTCTTCTGTTTCTGGATCTTTGAAGTTGTAAGGCGCAAAACCACCCGAATAGCCAAACTTAATGACTCCACGTTCCCTAATTGTGTCCAAGCGGTCGGGTTCCTCTCCCGCTTCAGCTGTCAAAGCAGCAATATCTTCGTCTGAAAATTCAATGGACATGTCAACCTCATCCACTTTTGTTCCACCCTCTAAAGGTTGTACATTTTCAACTGTTGCATCTCCTGTGTCCGCTTCTCTCCTATTTTCTCCGGCAGTTTCTTCAGCGCTACAAGCAGCTAACGTTAAGATAGTAACTGTAAACAATCCAAATTTTTTTAAGTGTTTCATTTAGTCCTCATCCTCTTCTTCATCAAATAGTAAAGTTAACAATTGTTCGACGGTTAAATCCGCAATATAGTTGTCTAAGTCGTATTGATTCAGGCGTTTTTCTACTTGGGCAGGCAGAAACTCAACGCCAATTAAGCCCGCAGTTAACTGGTGGATATCGCCTGCTGCAAAGAAATCACCATGCAATTGGCACTGTTTGATTCTTCCATCTTCTATATCGGCATAAAATTCAAAGGTGCCTTGTTTGAATCGTTTCGTCTGTTTTAATTCAAAGTTCGAGCGGTCGCCCCAATTCCATTGCGGATTGTCAAATGTTTCTTCAACCAATTGATCAATTGCTGCCCAATCTTTGTCCGACAAGACATAGGTCTTTATCTCATCTATGGCATCCACTTCAAACATCGAGCAAACAAGATAATCTCTAAACTCGCTTGTCGTCCAGTTATTATAGGGAGAGGGAAGATGGTCTTTAAGATTGGTCAAACGACCTTTCACCGATTTTGTCCGATGCGCTTTGAGCTTTTGTTTATTGGGCTTCAATACTTTTTCAGCGACTTCTTTATCTAAATCATAAGAAATGGTTGCGCCAAACATAAAGCGTTTCTTTGTCGAATAAAATGATGTCCCTGAAAACTTTTGATCTCCAATCTGTAAATCATTCCTGCCAGAAGCGTGGACATCTTCCACGCCTAAAGCAGTGATCGCATCTAAAATAGGTTTCGAGTACTCGGCAAAATATTTTTGACCAGACCCTTCACTTGGACCTGTCAGCATAAACATAATATTGCCCATATCGTGATAAACCGCCCCGCCGCCTGATAAGCGTCTCAGCAAAAAGATATCATTTGCTTCTAAAAACCGCTGATCCACCTCCGCATAAGCATTTTGATACCGGCCAATCATAACCGTTGGCTGGTGAATACTAAAAAATACCGCAGGCTCATCGAACTCCAACTGATTGACGATATAATTGGAAACAGCCGTATTGACACGGGAATCATAAATTTCTTCGCCGTTTCTCTCATTTAATATATAGTACAAGCGCGTCATATCCTTTCATTTTAATAAGATTACTCCTCAATCGGTAAATCTTCTTTCAAGTAATCGTCTTTATTAAAATCTTCTACGGTAACTTCAAGAATCCAATTCAATGCATCCTCTTCTTCGTTTAGATTTTCTGAGACAGATAGTAACTCTTCATTAAATGTAATGATTTTTCCAGATAGAGGAGCTTCCACTTCTGTCACAGCCTTCGCAGCTTCAATGGAACAGAAAGCTTCGCCTTTACTTACTGTATCGATATCAAATGGATCAAAAAAACTAACTTCGCCTAAATCGTCTTGTCCTTTTGGAGACAATCCAATTCTTACTTTCCCTGCTTCCACTTCTTTTAACCATAAACCTGTTTCTGTAAATACTTTACTCATCTCTAGCCCTCCGCTTTCTTTGTATAAAAATACAACATCCCTTATTATACGGACGGTATGACCACTTTCAATTTTTCACAAACTTTTAATAAAAATTCTAAAATAACTCATTAGCGAGGGTTGATTTCATCGGTTTCGGGATAAATCAGATAAACAATATTGTTTTTAAATAAATACAAGTGGCGCATTTAAGTAATACCAATTCTACCGGTTATGGGTCGCAAAAAGACCCCCAGTTCTTAAATACTGGGAGTCTGTCTACTATTATTTGTCCATTCATATTTAGAGCTTATTTTATTCGTTTCACTTGCTGAGCTTTTCTCCTAATTGAATCGAATTCATAATTTCTTTGACTGATATTTCCATCAATTTCTCTTCTGCTGCTGACAGAGAAACTTCCATCGTTTTTTCTACGCCCTCTTTACCGACAACAGATGGCAAGCTGATAGAAATAGTTTCTTCGGCACCATATGTACCAGCTGGCACAACCGAAGAAACTGGATACACAGCCTTTTCATCTAACAGAATGGAGCGAGCGATCGTTAAAGCAGCCTGAGCAATGGCAACCTCAGTCACCCCTGTTTTGTTATAAAATACATCGTAGGCAGAATCGACCACTCTTTTAGTCACCTCTTCTAAAGATAACGGTTCAACTTCTGGGAAATATTCAGATAATTTTTCGTAAGGGATACCAGCAATGGAAGCGCGGCTTAAACAAGCTAAAGCCGTAAATCCGTGTTCACCCAGCATATAAGCAGAAACGGAATTTGGTGAAACACCGTAATGCTTGCCTAATATGTATTTTAAGCGTGAAGTATCCAAGAGTGTCCCCGTGCCAATGACTTTTTCTCGCGGATAACCAAATACTTCACTGCATAAGTATACAGCGGTATCGACGGGATTGGAGATCCAAATCAACAAGGCATCCTTCGTATATTCCATGATTTTCTCAGTCACTTCTTTAAAAATCGGCACATTTTTTTCTAGTAACTCTTGACGCGGCCCTGGTACTTCACCAGGCGGATAGACGTGCGTGGCAGCAATAATAATGACATCCGCATCTTCTAGTTGTGAATAATCATTTGCGGTGACGGTGACGTTATTTTGACTAAAGAGACCTGTTGCATGAACTTGGTCATACATTTGACCAATCGCTAAATCTTCTCGATTATCAATCACTACAATATCTGAAAATAACTCACTATTCATGGCCTGCGTAAACACATGATTCCCTACGTGCCCCACACCAATAATTCCCAATTTCTGTCCCATTTGCTTCCTTCTTTCTTATATTTTATTTTTCACGTGTATCTTCTTCCTTCTCAAAGACTAAATCAAATTCAAAGACTACTTGATTTCCAGTAGGTAGCGGAAAAGCCGTCACAAACCGCCAGCCATCATCTGAATATTTCTCTATTCTCACATAACCACTCTTTGTCGTTTAAAGATTGCGTAGTTCACCCTTAATTTGGAAAATTCCAATTATGAACTACTTTATCTGCGCGTTGAATATTTTGTTCACGAGTTGGTGTGTAAGACTTTCCTTTTTCGCTTAGTGGTATTTTGATCCTGTCAAACATTACATTTTTCGGATTTTTAAAACCAATTTCTTGAAAGTCATCGTCTCTTAACATAAATTGACTGCCGATCAATTGTGTTTGGCCTGTCGTATCCGTAAATTCAATATGCCTGTTTTGACTAAAAAGCTCTCCATCCATGCGTTCAAAATAATGTGTATACTCGCCTTGTCCTAGATAAACGATCGGCTCATACACTCGCTCTTCCTCATACAGCGTCAATTTCCGAAGTCCTTCTAAATGATTGAGTCGAGCGTAAGCGGCTTGTTCGATGGAACCATAGGGAATGTAAACATGCAAACGCGGTTCTCGGTCTCGGATGAGCGCATTTGTATAGCTGGCTTGTTCTAAATACGGACGATACTTCCAGTGTCCGTATAAACCCACCGTACTTAATATGGTCATGATTCCTATTGTAAGCATAACGGTTCCTTTTCTCTTTCTTTGATTTGTATAACTGACGATGAATACAAGAGCAATGACACACAACAACAAAAGCAAACCAAGAATCACAACCCCTAATTCATAAAACAGCTCTGCATGTCTCCAAAACTCGACGGTCATCGTTCACTCTCCTATTTATTCTTTTCTTCCAGTTGAACGATAAATGGATTCGAATTGTTGTGTACTCCTTTCCTAAAAGTGTTCTAGCATTCACAAATAATTAGAAAATTATGAATAAAAACCTTAATTTTAATTATTTTATCATTAATCACTTAAAACACAAAACTAATCACTGATTTTTTTAAAACTGTTTATATGGAAGTTTTTTGCTTTTTCTTATTAAACCTTATAGATTAGGTTTGTAATCCCTTCAATGGATTCTCCATAAAACCCAATCGGTTGCACTCACTTTTGTTGTGTGCTAAGTTTGAACATGTATGCGTAATATACTTGTAATAAATACAAATAAATACTAACTAAAGAAAGGATTTGCTTATATGAAATCAGAAATGGAAGAAGGGAAAAAAGTTAAACTGCGAATCGAAAATATTACCAAAATTTTTGGTGAGAACGTTGAGGACGCTTTGCGGTTGTTAAAAGAGGGAAAAACAAAAGAAGAAGTTTTGGAAGAAACTGGCGCAACCGTCGGAGTGAACCAAGCCAACTTCGACATTTACGATGGTGAGATTTTTGTTATTATGGGGCTTTCGGGTTCTGGAAAATCTACACTGGTTCGCATGCTGAATCGGTTAATTGAACCAACGGATGGCGCGGTTTATGTGGATGGCGATAATATCAATGCGATGAATGACGATGAACTACGAGATTTAAGACGGAAGAAAATATCGATGGTTTTTCAAAACTTTGGCCTTTTCCCCCACCGTACTATTCTAGAAAATGCAGAATACGGCTTAGAAATTCAAGGGATGGACAAAAAAGAACGTCAAAAAATTGCTGAAGAAGCTTTGGACAACTCAGGTTTGCTTCCTTATAAGGATCAATACCCGGATCAATTATCCGGTGGTATGCAGCAGCGTGTAGGTCTGGCGCGTGCCTTAGCCAATGATCCAGAAATCTTATTAATGGATGAAGCATTCTCCGCTTTAGACCCTCTCATCAAAAGAGATATGCAAGATGAGCTGGTGCGTCTGCAAGAACAAAAATCGCGAACGATCGTTTTTATTACCCATGATTTGAATGAGGCGTTACGAATTGCCGACCGTATTGTCATTATGCGTAACGGTGAAGTGATTCAAGTAGGAACAGGAGAAGAGATTCTAGACAATCCGAAAAACTACTATATTCAACGGTTCGTCCAAGATGTGGATCGTGCGAGAGTCTATACGGCTGAAGAAGTCATGGAAGCTCCGCACCCATTAATTCATGGAATAGATACGCCAAAATCGGCCCTGGATAAAATGGACTATAACGATTTGACGAATATGTTAGTCATTGATAAAGAAAACCATTTGCTCGGTTATGTGTTATACGATGAAATCAATCGTTCCGTTCAATCCAACAAACAAACTTTAGATGGATTGATTCGGGCGGATATTGAAGTCGCTCATGCGAACACCTTAGTGAAAGATTTATACCGTGTGATGCAAGATGCAGAAACACCGATTGCGGTCGTTGACCGAGCGAATCGTTTACGCGGAATTATTGTTCGTTCTTCAATTTTATCTGCATTGTCTACGGAAGAAACATTTGAGGAAGGTGAGGCTGTTGAATAATATTTTTCCAATTTCACAATTACCTGTCGCAGAATGGGTGGATCTAGCCGTCCAATGGCTAGTGAGTACGTTTTCTGGTTTGTTTAATTTCATCACCGTTTACGGTTCGATGTTTATGGATGCAATCAGTTCCTTTTTAGCGGCTTTTCCCCCTATTGTCTTTATTTTACTGGTTGCAGTCCTGGCTTATTTTGCAAGAAACCGGACGTGGGGACTGCCTGCTTTCACGTTCATCGGTTTAGGCTATATTTTAAACCAAGGATTGTGGAGCCAATTAATTGATACAATTGCGTTGATTACCATCGCTTCCATTGTCACGATTATTATCGGTATTCCGCTTGGTATATTAGCGGCCAAATCGAGTGCAGCGAATGCGATTATCCAGCCGGTTCTCGATTTTATGCAGACGATGCCGGCCTTTGTCTACCTCATCCCAGCTGTTGCCTTTTTTGGAATTGGGATGGTTCCAGGAATTTTTGCTTCCTTTGTTTATGCGATCGCACCGGTTACGCGGATGACCAATTTAGGTATCCGTCAAATTGATCCTGAATTGATTGAAGCGTCTGAATCTTTCGGTTCCACGCCAAGTCAGCGACTCTTTAAAGTGGAATTGCCGCTGGCGAAAAATACGATTTTTGCGGGCATTAATCAAACCGTGATGTTAACACTTTCTATGGTGGTTATTGCTTCTATGATTGGTGCACCAGGACTTGGAATGAACGTATTGACGGCTCTGCAGCAAGCAGACGTTGGTCAAGGATTCGTTGCTGGTTTAGCGATTGTTATCTTAGCGATTTTAGTGGACCGTTTAACGCAATCGTTAAGTAGTGAGAGAAGATAATGAATGATTTAACACTTCTTTCTGGAAAAGGAGGAGAAAGATTTTTTATGGTTAAAAAAATAGTTTTAGGTATTCTAGGTGTTTTGGGGTTAATTTTGTCCTTTGGAAGCGAAGGAGCTTATGACACTCCTCTGCTCGATCCTTCTGCAGGTGGCGAGGGTGAGATTATAATCTCGCATACCGCTTGGGAGGACTCTCTGGCAGCTTCTTATTTGATTGAAGATTTGCTGACACAATCCGGTTACTCGGTTGAATTGGTTCAACTGGATCCGGCGATTTTGTTTTCATCGCTGGCCACAAGCCAGTCTGACTTTTCAGTCAGTCCGTGGCTGCCGAACTCACATGGTGCTTATTATGAACGATTTGAAGACCAGTTAGAATATATTGGCGCTCACGCCACGGGGGCTCAAAATGGGTTAGTTGTTCCAGCTTATATGGATGTGGATTCGATTAGTGATTTGACAACGGAAGCGGGCCAAGTTATTACCGGGATTGAACCAGGGGCAGGAATTGCCGCCCAAACGAATGACTTATTTGATGCCTATCCCAACTTAAGCGGATGGGAACATCAAGAATCTTCAACGGGTGCGATGCTGACGCAATTGGAACAAGCCATTTCACGTGGCGATGAAGTGATTGTTTCAGGCTGGCGCCCACACTGGATATTTATCGAACATGATTTAAAAATGCTTGAAGATCCGGAAGGTGTTTATGGTGAAGGCGAAGAGCTAGCAGGTGTCACGCGCTTAGGCTTTTCTGAGGACTATCCTGAAATAGCGGCTTTTTTAGAAGATTTTGAGTGGCCCCTTGAAGACATCGAACAAGTGATGCTTTACATCAGTGATGGCGAGTCTGCCGACCAAGCTGCAAATCGATGGATGGAAGACAATCCAGAACAAGTGGAAGAATGGTTAAGTTATTTTGAATAACAATATAGCTGAGCTCCCGGCGACGGGGCTCTTTTTTTATACGTAAAAAGAAATCACCCTTCTCTTTTTATAGAGAGGAGTGATTTCTTGTATTGTTTGTATTTAATTACTGTATAGAAAATTATAGATTGAACCCGCCCAGACGACTTTTAACCGCTTCATCCAATCGATGGAACTCGTCAGCAGTTAGGTTTCCATTTTCATGTTCCTTCACAATTTCTTCTTGGATATCGGTTAGCTTCTCCGTATCGGTTGAATCAATCTTTTTCTCTAACTCTTCAAATAATTCTGACATATATAAACATCCTTTCCATATTATTTACAACTTGAGTATAGCTTAAGAGTAGAGGATTTCTCAAATAATATGTTTGTCACCAGTAAAAGCAAGACTTTACTCATCTTCATTTGGCACTTGCATTTTTCAAAATATTACAAATGTAATAATTCTCCTACCATGTTACATACGGTTTACAGGAAAATACAGCCACAATACAATCCCATCACAAGACGGTTATAATGCTTTTTTTTGGATTTCTTTGTGCTAAAGTATCTACTCAGTGAAGGAAAGACCTCACTGACTGACTTAGACATTAACCGCAAACTCAAGAATATAAGGAGAGTATTGTAAAATATGAATTTCATTAAAAAAGGACTTATCACACTCGGAACAACAGCTGCACTTGCAGGAGTATTTACGGTAACGGCCTCTACAGATGCAGAAGCCGCCACTTGGGAAGCACGGACCGTTTCTGAAGTTGTAGAAGACATTGAACAAAAAGAGACATCCTCTCAATACAGAATTCAATGGGGAGACACGTTAGGCGTTATCGCAAGAGCTTTTGAAGTTCCATTAAATGAAATTACTAAAATAAATGAAATTGCTAATAAAGATTTTATTATGACTGGTAATGTGTTATCACTATCTGCAGACCACAACACTGTTTCTGTTCAAAATAGTCAAACGAATGAAGTAAAAAGCTATGACATTTCTGAACCTGAAGTAAAAGAAGTGGAAGTACCAGAAGAAGTTGAAAGAGAAGCTGCTGAAAAACAAGCGGCTAAAAAAGCTGAAAAAGAGACACCAGCTCCGGCTGCATCTGGACGGAACCTTGGCCAATTCCAAGCCACTGCTTATACCGCTTATGATGGTACTCAGATTGGAATTACTCGCGGTGGAACAAACATGGCGAACGGAAATATCCACACAGCCTCTGGCCATCGTATTATTGCAGCCGATCCAAGCGTCATTCCATTTGGCAGTATCGTCCGCATCACTCTAAGTTCTGGTGAAGTCATCAATGGGAAAGTCGATGATACAGGCGGCGCAATCAATGGAAATATTATTGATCTTTCATTTGCATCAAAGGCTGAAGCTTTTGCCTTCGGTAGACAAAATGTAACGGTAGAAATCATCAATTAAAAGAAAAGTAAATTAAAAGGAAATATTAAAAGGCCGTCCAAACACAATGTTTGAACGGCCTTTTTTAATGGATGAATTATTTGGCTACTTTCGATTCAAGACCTTCAGCTTTTAAGAAGGCACTAAACGGCACCAATTCTTCCGCTTCATATTTTTCTTTATAGGCTTTAATTTCTTCTTCGCTGTATAAAGCAGGATCTAATTTCAATGTTTCCACCGGAATTGGACGATCTTTTGTAATTTTAGCATCGATGACGACTGTTCTGCCTTCTTTGTTGGCTTTAACGGCTTCAGCCACTACTTGGTCGACCTCTTCAATACGATTGATTGTGAAACCGACTGCACCTTGCGCTTCACCAATTTTCGCGTAGTCGACATCCGTAAAGTCAGTTCCAAATGTGTTTGTATTTGTATCTTCATATTTATTCTTAATGAAACCATATTCCGTATTTGTGAATACAACGTTGATCACTGGCAAGTCAAAACGTACGTTAGTGACAACATCTTGATAGTTCATAGAAAACGCGCCATCACCCATTAAGTTCCAGACTTGACGATCAGGATGAACTTTCTTAGCCGCAATCCCGCCTGGAAGTGCGATACCCATCGAAGCAAACAATGGCGACGTTCGCCACATATTCTTAGGCGTCATACGTAAATGACGGATCGATGTTTGCGTCGAGTTCCCCACATCAATTGAATAAATCGCATCTTCATCCGCGTGGTTATTAATTGCATTGTATACTTGATACAGCTGCAGCGGACCATCTTCTTTTGTTTCTAATTTCTTCATGTAGTCACGCCAGTTTTGAATGTTTTTCAAGTTCGCATTCCACCAAGCCGATTCTTCAACCGATTCGACCTTTTCAAGCAATAAATCAACTGCTTCGCCTGCATCGCCAAGAATCGCAACATCTGCATTATGGCGTTTACCAAGCATAGTTGGGTTGTTATCAATTTGAATAAAGTTTTCGATATTTGAGAAAGTACCTTCGACTTCCGCAAATGGGAAGTTTGAACCAACGAAAAGGACGGTATCTGCTTCTTTCACCGCTTCGTTCGCTGGTTTCCAACCTACACGATAAGTGGAACCAGTAAATCCTTCGAAGTCATATTCGAATGTTTCATAGTTTTTACCCGTTGTGATGATTGGCGCTTTGATTTTACGCGATAGTTCTTGAACGGCTGGACCGTGTCCCATCGTTCCGATCCCTGCATAAATAACCGGACGTTTCGAGTTGTTTAATACTTCAACTGCTGCGTCAATATCTTCTTCAACAATTGCAGAAGAAACG
>JBHWQC010000002.1:0-2669 GCA_043425375.1 Atopostipes sp. | reverse complement strand
AATGCTTCATCTAAAGATTTATCTGTCCGCTTTTGTTCAATGTTAATTAACGGCAAGCCATTAATTAACAAGACAACATCAAAGCGATTCCCATTCTCACTCTCCACTTCTCGAGCAATTTGGTAGCTTGAATCACCACCACGAACTTGAGACTTTTTAAAAATCGTTAACGTAATTTGTTGACGAGTAATCCCTGGATGATCATCCCGGTAAATTCCATCAATTTTTCCAGTTGATCCTTCCATTGCTAAAAGTTTAGCTGCTTCAAAACTGTTGTCAATTTGTTTTACCTTTGCCATGACTTGTTCAAACTCGGCATCACTTAAAGGAACTCCTTCCAATTGATCCGCATTCATTCGATTCAGTTCATGACGCCAATTTTCAATTAGATGATTGACCGTTACACGTTGTTTATTGCCATCTAAATGGTCAGGTGCTTTCCATTTATACTTTTCCAACTCACGAACAAACCGATCTTGAAATGCTTGTTCCGATGACGTTTTTTGATGCATACAACTTCCTCCTTTCTAAACAAACATATCGTTTAAGTATGCTTGTTTTAGTTTCTCTAATTTGACTAGTTTCTCCTCTTCCGTTGAAATTTGATTTTCTAAATTCTTAAAGAACTGTCCAATTTTTTCTTGTTCTTCATTTGATGGAATAGGAAATAATAATTCCATTGCTTTTGTTTTTGAAATATTGTATCTAGAAATCCCTTGTGCTAAAAGAATAAATCTTTTTCTTATTTCTGGTGATCTAAGCATAAAAGCCATGTAATAAGGGTTCAGATTTACAGTAGGTCTAAATCCAAAGCAAAAACTGTTCAGATATACATTTGGTCTATTATAAAGCCACACGGAAGACATCCCTACTTCATTAGGTGTTTCAGAGGAAACTGTAAAAAATATATCGCCATATTCAACTTCTGTTTGATTTTCATCAACTTCGACTTGAGCTGTCTGAGTACTTTTGGCTATAGGATTATTAAATACATTCATATAAGTGACAAATTCAGCTTCACCATGACCAAAATCTTTTTTAGATTTACCTGACAGACCAGTAAGGGATCGACCCATATCTTTCAATTTGTACTCTTCCCATGGCTCTGTAAATCCTTCAAATCGTCTCTTCGGATATTTTTCTCCTTCTTTTGGAAACATCTCCGAAAGATAAGCAGATTTAATATTTTTTACTTTATTTATTTTCGATTGTTGCAATTGAATCAGTTCATCAATTTGTTCAAAAAAAGAACCTACTTTATTTTGTTCTTTAACTCCAGTTGGCATATTCAGATTCAAGTCTCTAATTTCACTTGCTTTTATTAGTGGTTGTCCTGTACCAAAAGACAATTTTTTCAAATCATAGCTAGCAAGTAAATAATAGACAAAGTTTAATCTTTCAGCTTCTAAATACACTGTATTATCACTTATTTTAACCTTTCCAGAAAATTTATATAAATTTCCTGCATTTTCCCCAACTCGTGCAGTCAATATAAATGATCCTTCATAATCATAAGTATTGTCGTATCCTATTATTCCTCTTGAACCTAGAATAGGATATGGTTTTTCGCTGGAATTTAATAATCTAGAATTAAAGCTACTTTTACCTGTGTCTATTCCATTAACTAGACTAGTTAGTGGATTTTTTGTCCAAATATTATCATTTTTAAACTGTAAATTTCTAGTTCAAGTTAGCCACTTAGTCTCAAAAAATTTTATGATTGTTTTTTCTTTGATTTAACTTAACTCTTTTCCATATGCTTAGATTGCCTGACGTTCCTGATGGAAGGCGCGGACAAAGCGTTCATAGGGTGTGTCATAAGCCAAGATGCGACGTGGATAGGCATTCATCCACTGTTGTATTCTAAAGCTTTGCTCTTTCGTGATTTCCCTCAATGAACAGCCTTTTGGAAAGAATCGCCGAATCAACTTATGTTGGTTTTCACTGGACCCTCTTTCCCAAGAAACAGCTTAGGTCGAATAAAAGACTCATATTTCTGACATATTCCCCATCAAGTTTTGCTTTAAGTGGAATTGGCAATTCATCTCTACCGTTAATTTGAGCCCATCCTGATAAGCCAGGTAATACATCATTAGCACCATACTTATCACGTTCATCTGCTAAATCATCTTGATTCCACAGCGCAGGACGAGGCCCAATAAATGCCATTTCACCTTTAAGAATATTAATTAGTTGAGGTAATTCATCAAGACTTGTTTTACGTAAGAATCTTCCTGATCTTGTTATAAAAGCATCTGGATTATCAAGTAAATGGGTTGGCATGTCACTTGGTGTTTCTGAAAGCATCGTTCGGAATTTATAGATTTGGAAAAAGGAACGATTGATTCCAATACGTTTCTGTTTGAAAAAGACTGGTCCTTTTGAATCCATTTTGATCCATAAAGTTAAGACTAAAAATAAAGGAGATAAGAGTACTAGTGCTATGAATGCTAAGACAAAATCGATGATTCTTTTGATATGAATATACATTAAGCCAACTCTCCTTGTGTTTCTAATTCTTCAATTACTTCTTGATTCTCTTCATATGTGTTATTCGCAAATTGAACTAAGGCTTCTTTGAGTTCATCCGTTGATAAACTTTCTAAAGAGTGAATAAATGCGTTTACTTGATGTATCGGTAAGTTATGTACTTTTCCGACAAAGATTTT
>JBHWQC010000001.1:0-2564 GCA_043425375.1 Atopostipes sp. | reverse complement strand
TGAAAAAGTGTTCAAAAGCTACGCAAATCTTGGTGTAACGGTCATTGCTTCGGTTGGCGATTTAGTCGATTCCTTTGATGAGGTGTCGGATAATGTCTTTGTTTATTCGCGAGTGGAGCAAGTGGATCTTTTGCACCATGTGGATTTGTTTATTACCCATGGCGGCATGAATTCGGTCAATGAGGCCATCTACGCGGGGGTGCCGATGCTGGTGAGTCCGTTGATGAATGATCAAATGGTCATTGCGGAACAAATCGAACGTTTAGGCATTGGGAAACGACTGGATTTAAAGGAGGCCACTCCCAATGAAATTCGTACACATGCCATGAATACCATAACTTCCACAAAGATTGAAGAGAGGATAAAAGAAGAGCAGCAGAAGATGCGAGATTTAGATGGAAATAAAGAAGCGGCTGAGTTGTTTCTTGAATATTTACAGGGACATTCTTAAGTATTCTGGAAATAAATAAAAAACGCAATGGACTCGATTAGAAAATCGGATTCACTGCGTTTCTTTTTTGAATAATTTGTAAATTACAAGCCTATCACATGTATGGATTGTCAAATTATTTTGTTGCATTATCTGAACTTTTTAGCGCACTAAACAGTGTATTAAACTGGTTTTTAAACGATAAGACATCATCAAAAATATCTTCTCCGTCATTTAACATTTTGACAGTCACCCAACCCAAAGCTCCGGTAATTGTACTCGCTACCACGGCATTAACGGCTGCACCAGCTACCGTTCCTAAAGCAGGGATAAATTTCATGACATTTCCAACCGCACTTCTGCCCAATCCTACGATAACTAATTCTCTTGTTAACGTTTCTCCCATATTTTCTGAGAACTTTTGATCGAATAGTTTATGCAGGCGAGCCATCATTGTTAATTGAATCGGTACCAATAAAAAGGCATCTGAAAACGGAATAGGTGAACATCCAATAATAGCTGCCGTCAGTGAAGCGGCATGAATTGTCGAATGGGTTCTTTTTTTCGTCTCCTCATCTACATCTTTTAAAAATTCATCAAAGACACTATCGTATTGATCTTTGGTTTTTGCGAGAATTCTTTCAGCTTGAGCTTTTGACTTATCATATGTCTTCAGTATCACAGCTGTGGTCTTTTTAGGAAGTTTTTTCAATACTTCAGTGAAAAATGAGTTAAATTCCTCATCTTCATTCTCGTCTTCAATCAACGCTTCTTCTTGTTCTGGCAAATGATTTTCGATCGCTTCTTCTTCAGCTGTTGATTTTCTTTTCTTTTTAAACCATTCTTTCATGTTCCTTCCCTCCTTTAAAGTTTATATTCATTCTAGGGTATGTTTTATTTGCGAATGCTAAAAAATTTTTCCAGAAACAATATATATTAAATTTACAGAGTCACTACATACTTTATTCCGCTTGATTCGTGATTTTCTAAATATATATTTTTAAACTTACAATTGTATTCTGAGTGATATTTTTTTTCCAGTTCTTCAAATTCTTTAATCTCTTCTATGCTTGCAGTAAAACACTTTATATAAAGATTCATTTCATCAAATTGATCGTATCCAACCATCTTTTTCTCTTTTTTTTTTAAGCGATCCAGCAATTTATTAGGTAATGACCCTACCCATTGAGCTGTAGCTGGCGGAAATTGAACTATCCCTTCAGAATTTAATGTTCTTAACAACGGTTTTTCTACAAAATATATATCTGAATTTTCAGGAGTTCTCAATAGTTTTGAAAAGTTATTAATAAAAACTACCTTACCATCTTTATCTTCATATACTGGATGATTAGATAGAAACTTTCTTATAATTTCATGTTTCTTTGGAAATTCTTTAAGTATTTGGATAGCAGAAAATTTAACAGAAGTTTTTCTTTTCATTTTTAAAACTCTTATAATATTTTTGCCAACGAATCTTGTATTCATAATCGCTTCATTAAATTCTTCAATAGTAACCTCAACACCCACACTTGGGTTATTATTTTGAATGTCTGGTTTATCTGATAATTTTGCATTTTTATATTTCTCATAATTAAATTTACACAAATTATTTAGAGCTCTTCTCTCGACTGTTTTGTTTATAAAATATTGATCCAAATACTCACCTCTTTAGTAAAAAACTCCATACCCTCTTATAAATTAAAAGATATGGAGATTCCGATTTATAATTATTCACCCACCATCCGCAATCTATCCCAATGCTCCGCCTGCTTAATCACAAGCTGAATCGCTTCTTTATAGTTGCCGGGGTATTTGTATTTTTTAAGCAGTCGCTTAATTGTTCGACGGACATTTGCTCGGCCGGACTGCCGCTTCATCCAGTCGGAGGTCATTTCTTCTGAAATGGCTTGGGTTAATTCTTTTGTCAGCCCAACCAATTCTTCGTCTGTATAGAAATCTTGTACATTCTTTGGATTGCTGACCGCATGGTAGAAGGCCATTTCTCCTCGGGTTAGGCCTAAACTTTCATGCTCTTCCTCCAAGGCCATCGCTTCTTTTGCTAAAGCAACTAGCGCTTCTCGAGTAAGTTGTACCGAATCGGCTTGATAAGTAGCATCTTCCTCGTTGACGAAGT